>DAISIS010000364.1:0-5967 GCA_036821925.1 Pirellulaceae bacterium | reverse complement strand
CGGATCGATGGCCGGATAGCGGCCCGCGTCGCGGCGGGCCCGGGACAGGCCCAGAAACGCCCCGACAACTTTCAGCGTGCCCTGCGTCACCGGCTCTTCAAAGTTGCCGCCGGCCGGACTGACTGTGCCGCCGATGGTCAGCGAGCCGACCCGCCCGTCGGTCAGTTCCAGAGCGCCCGCCCGTTCGTAGAAGGCCGCGATCCGGCTCTCCAGATAGGCCGGAAAGGCCTCTTCCCCCGGTATCTCCTCCAACCGCCCGGAGAGTTCACGCATGGCCTGCGCCCAGCGGGAAGTCGAGTCGGCCAGCAGCAGCACGTCGAGTCCCATCTGCCGGTAATACTCGGCCAGCGTGGCGGCCGTGTACACCGACGCTTCACGCGCTGCGACCGGCATCGCCGACGTATTGCAGATGATGATCGTCCGTTCCATCAGGCTGCGGCCGGTCCGCGGATCGATGAGTTTCGGGAAGTCGCGGAGCGTTTCCACCACTTCCCCCGCCCGCTCGCCACAGGCGGCGATCACCACGACGTCGATCTCCGCGTGCCGCGAAGTGATCTGCTGCAGCACCGTCTTGCCCGCGCCAAACGGTCCGGGTATGCAGTAGGTCCCGCCGCGTACGATCGGGAACATCGAGTCCACGATCCGCACGCGGGTCACCAGCGGCTCGGTGGGCAGCAGGCGGCGGCGCGAGACGTTCAGCGGAACCTTCACCGGCCAGGTCTGCTGCATGGTCACCGCCCGCCGCTCACCCTGCGCGTCCACCAGGGTGGCAATCTCCGCGTCGATGGTGCATCCGCCGGCGGCCGCGATCCGTTCGACGGTATACCGCCCCCGCCAGGCGAATGGCGCCATGATGCGATGGGTGAAGATGCCTTCCGGAACCGTTCCCAGCGTGTCGCCTGCCACCACGCTGTCGCCGGCCTGGACCGACGGCGTGAAGTCCCACGTCACGGCGGTGGACAGCCCCGGGACGTACATGCCGGGCGTCAGGAAGTAGCCCACCTGCTGCGCCAGTTCGGGCAACGGGTTCTGGAGCCCGTCGTACACCTGTCCCAACAGCCCCGGTCCGAGCACGACCGAGAGCATCTCCGCCTGGAATTCCACCTCGTCGCCAGTCTTCAGCCCGCGGGTTTCCTCGAACACCTGCAGGTCGGCCAGCTGCCCGCGCACACGAATCACCTCACTCAGCAACCGCGTGCCATCCGCACGCTGGCAGTATCCCACAGAGTTCTGCACCACGCGGTCTTCCATTTCCGCGATCACCAGGCTGCCGTAGACGGAAACTATTTTGCCTTTCATGCGGCCACTCATCATCCATTGCCTGCCATACGCTGCCACTGCACCAACAGCATCAGCCGGGCGGCGTACACAAGCAGTTCGTCTTCGTCAAAGGTGAAATGCGCATCGTGCTGTGCCAGCCAATCCCATTGCGCTCGCAACAACCGCTGCTGGCCGGCCAGCGGCGTCGGGGCGGCGGCCCACTCGCTCAACAGGCCGGTATAGTCCTCCTCAGCGGCCGCCAGGTCGGTGGCCACCAGATAGTCGGCCTCCTCCAGCCCCAGACGCGCTGCACGCGCCGCTGCCAGAGCGTTGCGCAGCGCCACCTCGCGGGCTACCCAGGCCGCCAGAAACGCGTTCCGCCGGCTGGCTGCCAGGGCGGCCACGTAGCGGAAATACGCCTCCCACAGCGTGTCGGCCGCCACACGACGCGGATTCTGCGTTTCGTCCGGCTCCGGCACGAGATACGCCGGCAGCGGACTGCGATTGAGCATCTGCGACACGTCCAACACCGTCGGATCCATGTCGGTCACTTCCCCCGACAGGTACGCTTCGCGCTGCCGCAGGTCGTCCAGCAGAAACAGGCTGCTGATCAGTTCGCGCCAGCGGCGGTGATCAGCCAGCGATTCGAGAAATTCCGCGAACCCGATCGGTGGCGGCGTGCCCAGCTCCCCCAACACCGGCAGCGACGTGATGTAGTAATACCGGTCGAGCTTCATGACCCCGCCGCCTCGGCAACCAACTTCTGCACGTCGGGAGCGAGGAGTTCCGCGAGTGCCTCGACCAGCGAGTCAGTGGTCACCTCCACCGTGCCGTCGCGGACGGTGTATTCAAATCCCGCGCTCGCCAACTCCCCGCGCAGCTCGACGGCCTGCGGCGTGCCTGCCCGCGCGGAAAACGCTTCCAGGACCCGCCGCGTCAATCGCTGACGCTGCTCCTCCGGCACCTGTTGCGAGACGCTGATGCCGATCGACCCCGTGCCGGCAGCATCCTGTTCCGCGTAGCGCAGGACCACGTCGCGGATCAGTTGGGCAAGGAACTGCGGGTCGTCAAGCGTCTCCCGCACGGCAGGGACGAGCACGGCCCGTAACGCGGCACCCAATGCCTGCTGGAGCCGCAGCAGCATGTCGCGGGCGGCGAGCCGCAATTCGCTCTCCGTGCGCGCGTGGATCCGGCCAGCCTCCGCGCGCGCGTCGTTGACGATCTGCTCCGCGCGCCGCGTCGCCTGCTCGATCAACTCCTGCGCGTGCTGCTGCGCTTCGGCCCGGATCTTCTCCGCCGCGACCTGTCCGGCTTCCACCCCTTCAGCTTGCAGCGTGCTGATAAACGACTCGATCGTCTGTGTCATGATCCGGACCCACTCGCTCAACAAACCCACACATCGCCTTCACCGGGGAGCAAGTGGCCCCCGGCCGACTTCCGTTCCCTATGATGCTAACGGGTTTGAAGGCCCTTGCCAACCGTCGGCTCCGGGATCGCGCTGCGCGCTCCAGCAGGCCTTGCGCACGGTGTTACAGGACGTGCGGCGGCGGCACCGCCGCCTGACGCATGCGCCGCGCGGGAGTCAATACACCTGTCAGGAACCCCGTCAGGAAACCTGCCAGATCAGAAAACCCGCGTAAGCCGCCACGAGCGCGGCACCTTCGATGCGGTTGATGTCCTTCCCCCGGCGCATGATCGGCACCATGGCCACCGCAAAGACGGCCATCGCCGGCAGGTCGAACGCCAGCGATTGGCGCTGTACCGCCAGCGGCTGCACCTGCGTCACCAGCCCCAGGACGCACAGGATGTTCACGATGTTCGACCCCAGCACGTTGCCCACGACAATGTCCGACTCGCCGCGCCGAGCCGCCACAATCGATGTCGCCAGCTCCGGCAGCGATGTGCCCACCGCCACAATGGTCAAACCGATCACCAGCTCGCTCACGCCCAGCCCCCGCGCCATCTCCACCGCGGAATGCACCATCAGCTGCGCCCCGATCACCAGCCCCACCAGGCCCGCCAGCACCAGCAGGAGACTGCGCACGTGCGTGGTCCGGTCGGTCGCTTGACGCTCCAGTTGCTCACGCACCTCCGGTGACTCGCGACGGGCCAGACGATAGGTCGACACCAGGAACGCGACGAAACAGGCCACCAGAATCGCGCCGTCCAGCCGGCCCAGATGACCGTCCGCCGCCAGTATCCACACCCCTAACGAAGTCCCGATCACGATGGGCACCTCAATCCGCAGCACGCGCATCTGCACACGCAGCGGGCGGATCAGCGCCGCAACGCCCAGGATCAGGCCGACGTTGGCAATGTTGCTGCCCACCAGATCGCCAAAGGCCAGCTCGCCAGCCCTCTTGAACGCGGCCGTCAGGTCGAGCGACAGCTCGGGGGTGGACGTGCCGAAGGCGACTAGCGTCAAGCCGATCACCAGCGGGCTGACGCCAAAGGCGCGCGCCAGGCGGACAGCCCCCTTCACCAGCGTCTCCGCCCCGACGTAGAGTACCGCCAGCCCGCACACGAATATCGCTGAATGCGTGATCGATTCCACCGCTGTGTCCCGCTCCAGATAGGGGCGAATCAGATCCATGGGCGATCGGCGGATCCCCGATGGCCGCGCATGCTAACCTGTCGCAAAGGCATTGCCAACCCTTGCGCCGGCCGCTTCCGGCAAAAACTGCCCCGCGCCGCGAACGGGCTTCAGGCGACTATCCGGCGATACCCAGACCGCGTGTGCGGCTGTGGCGCCCGCTGTGCTGAACGCCGCGACGGCCGAACCGCCTGCGGCGGCTCTTCGGGACCACCCCCGCAGTCTGGTCCGCGGGGCGCTGCGGCGGCACGTCCCGCGCGTCTGCGTACTGCGGGCAATCGGACTGCACGGGGATCGACTGGCGTGTGAGCCGTTCGATGTGGTGCAGCCGGCCGCGTTCCTCGCGGCTGCAGAATGACACGGCGGTTCCAGTGGCCCCGGCCCGACCCGTGCGTCCGATACGATGCACGTAGATCTCAGGCACCTCTGGCAGCTCGTAGTTGATCACGTGCGAGATGTCTTTGATGTCGAGTCCCCGGGCCGCAATATCCGTGGCGACCAGGATGGGCGGTTGGTGGGACTTGAACTGCGCAAGCGTACGCGTGCGGACGTTCTGGCTCTTGTTGCCGTGGATGGCCACGGCGCGAATGCCGGCGTGGACCAGCGCACGGGCGATCTTGTCGGCCCCGTGTTTCGTGCGCGCGAAGACCAGGGTGCGGGTGGCAGCCGTGCGACGCAGCAGATGGGTTAGCAGCTGCGCCTTCTGGCCCGATTCCACGTGGTAGACCGACTGCATCACCTGCTCGGCCGGCGTCGCCACCGGATCTACCTGCACAAACTGCGGCTCCTGCAGCCAGTGGTTGGCCAGCTGCCGGATTTCGTCGGGCATGGTGGCGGAGAACATGAGCGTCTGACGCCGACGGGGCACGGCCGCCACAATCTGCCGCAGCGCGGGCAGGAAACCCATGTCCAGCATCTGGTCCGCTTCGTCCAGGATCAGCACAGCCACCTGCTTCAGGTCGACGTATCCTTGCTGCATCAGGTCCAGTAGTCGGCCGGGTGTTGCCACCAGGATGTCGACTCCCGCCTGCAGATCGCGCACCTGCGGTCTCTGGCTGACACCGCCGACGACAACGGCGCACCGCAGACCGGTGTAGCGACCGTAGGCCGCCACACTCGCGGCGATCTGAGCCGCGAGCTCGCGGGTCGGCGCCAGGATCAGCGCGCGGATGTTGCGGCGGGCCCCCTGCCGCCCTTCACCAGACGCCCCGCGCCGCGCGCCGCCGGTTGACAGACGCTGGAGGGTGGGCAGCGCATAGGCGGCGGTCTTGCCGGTGCCGGTCTGCGCACAGCCCATCAGGTCGCGTCCGCTCAGGACGATCGGAATGGCCTGCACCTGGATACGCGTGGCCTCGCGGTAGCCCGCGGCCTGCACGGCACGAAGCAGCGGGCCACAAAGACCCAGATTCTCAAAACTCATCGGCACTGAACTCTCTTTCGTTTCCATGATCTGCGACCACGCGCGGTTAAGAACTGCCCCCGCGCCGCGTTTGCCTGCCCGACGGCGCGCAAGCCGCCCGCCGACACGTCTGCCGCTGCGCGCGGGCAGTCGTTCCAACTCAGGGAATGCACTCTGACGCGGCCACCGTAAGCGGAAGAACACGCGCACGCCTGGCGGCATTCCGCGTGGGACGGCTCACGCTGCTGATCCAATCAGCAGAGGCCCCAGGAGCAAGAGCATCAGTCGCGGTCGCAAGCAAGATACCGCAGCAACGGCAGCGAATCGTACATCGCCCACCGGCCCGCTACGGAGGCCGCTACAATCGAAGTTGAATGATCCGGCAACGGTCGCTTACAGTGCCGGTCTCGCACCCAATTACTGTGGGAGTATAGCACAGCAGTGCGCCACGTCAAACCCCGGCACGCTGATTCGACAGTCCGACAGTCCCACGGTAACGCGCGCAACCGCAGTGAACTGCATGCCAGATGGTCCGCGCGGCGGAGTTCGCCATGGTGCCCGCCAACACCTGGCAGGGTGGTCACCGCTGGCAGCGGTCAAGGTAGGGTGTCTGCCCGTGATCTGTCTGCCCGTGATCCGGTACGCCGCGTCAAGCCGAGGATATGGGGAGCTGGAACAGCGCCGTGCACGTGGCACGGCTGCACCGGCAGTGAGT
>DAISIS010000363.1:0-6000 GCA_036821925.1 Pirellulaceae bacterium | reverse complement strand
CCCGCTAGTGGATCGATTCATACCTTTGTGCACGTGCGGCACAACGCCGGCGTGACGTCGTAAACTGTTTTGCCTGCAGCGTGAACGAATGATGCTGCAACAAGCGACGGGTAAGAGACCCCCCACGCGCTAAGCCGGTGGACCGCACCCCTGCTGGGCTCGGTTGCTGGCCCCCAGAGAAAGGTTGACGTACATCGCAGATTTTACTAGAGTGGGTATTCATAAAGGGAGTTCGATGGAAATATAAAGTGCTGCAATGTGCTGCTTTGTGTTTCGTGCCCCATACCCTCCTTCCTTGTAGTAGCCCACCATTGCGGAAGCGTTGAGCTTCGTGTTTGCCGATCGGCTGGGACGCCGATCGCCGGTGTTTTGTATTTACGTGCAAACCGTCTGACGCCCCTCACCCGGACATCGATTGGTGTGCCTTATGATAGTCAATCGACCATCGACGATAGCAGATAGCGATACGGCGATTCCCCTGTTGACGCCTGACCAGCTGAGTGTGGCGCGTGACGCGCACACGGTCGGTGGGCGGTTTGACGAGGTGGTCCAGCAGCTGGGCTGTGAATCGGAAACGCAGGTGTTGGCGGCTGTGGCCCGCACGTTGGGGCTGGAGACGGTGGACCTGACCGAGGCCAAGGCGGATCTCAAGCTGTTGGAGTCATTTCCCATCCGGCTGATCCATCGGTTCCAGATCTTTCCGCTATGGATGCAGCGTGGATCGCTGGTGTTGGCGATCAGCGACCCGTTCAATCTGCACGCGGTGGATGCGGTGAGTTCCGCGATGGGGCTGAGTGTGACGCCCGCGGTGGTGCCGGGCGAGGAGCTGGCGAAGTTCATCCGGCGGCACCTGGGGGTCGGTGCGGAGACGATTGACGACCTGGTCGCGCAGCAGCGGTTGCTGATGGGCGACGTGGAGATGCTGGACGACGTCCAGTTCGACGGGTCGGAGGATGCTGAGGCGGCGCAGCAGGCGTCGGTGGTGCGGCTGGTCAACGAGATTCTGACGGAGGCGATTGAAGCGCGGGCGAGCGACATTCACGTGGAGGCGCAGGAGTCGGGCTTGAAGTTGCGGTATCGCGTGGACGGGGTCTTGCAGCGTCAGCCGACGCCGCCGGAGATGAACCGGTTTCAGGCCGCGATTGTCAGTCGCTTGAAGATCATGGCGCGGCTGAACATCGCGGAGAAGCGCGTGCCGCAGGACGGGCGCATCAAGCTGCGTGTCAAGGGGCGTGAGATCGACGTGCGGGTGTCGATCATCCCCATGTTGCACGGTGAAGGGGTGGTGATGCGTGTGCTGGACAAGGAGAGCCTGCAGTTCTCGCTGCGCGGCATCGGCATGTCCGAAGCGATCTACGAGCAGTTCCAGCGCCTGATCCGGCTGCCGCACGGCATCATCCTGGTGACCGGCCCCACCGGTTCCGGCAAGACGACGACGCTCTACAGCGCGTTGAACGAGATCAAGAACGAAGAGACGAAGATCATCACCACGGAAGATCCGATCGAGTATCAGCTGGAGGGGATCAACCAGATCCAGGTGCACACGAAGGTCGGGTTGACGTTTGCGGCGAGTCTGCGGAGCATCCTGCGCCACGACCCGGACGTCGTGCTGGTCGGTGAAATCCGCGACCTGGAGACGGCGGAAAACGCGATCCAGGCGTCACTCACCGGGCACCTGGTGTTCAGCACGCTGCACACGAACGATTCCGCGGGAGCCTTCATGCGTTTGTGTGACATGGGGGTGGAACCGTTCCTGGTCACCAGCACGGTGGAGGGGGTGATGGCGCAGCGGCTGGTGCGGCGGCTGTGCCCCGATTGCCGGCGACCGCTGCGTCTGAAGCAGGACGAGGTACCGGACGACTTCCCGTGGGAGGAGGTCCGGGACAAGCAGCTGAAGGTGTACGGGCCGCAGGGCTGCCCGGCGTGCCGTCAGACCGGCTATCGCGGTCGGATCGGCATCTATGAACTGCTGTTGGGCAACGACCGCATCCGGGCCCTGGCCAATGAGCGTCAGCCGACGCATGTGGTGAAGCAGGCGGCGGTGGAATCCGGCATGCGGACTCTCCGGCTGGACGGCTGGGACAAGGTACTCCAGGGCGTCACGTCGGTAGACGAAGTGCTGCGCGTGACCAAAGAAGACTGAGAAACCAATATCTATGCCGGAATTCGCCTACACTGCGCGCAGCGTTCAGGGGCAGGATTCTTCCGGTGTGATCTCGGCCGGAAGTCGGCGCGAAGCGATTGCGCTGCTGGCCGAGAAATCGCTGTTTCCGCTGCGTGTCGAGGCGCAGGCGGCCGCCGGGGACCGGAAGCTGCGGTGGCCCTGGCAGCGCAGGATCAAGAGCGAGGTGCTGGCCGACGTGTTCACCCAGCTCTCCGACTTGCTGTCCAACGGCGTGCCGCTGCTCGATTCGCTCGATATCCTGGCGCGGCAGGCGCTCGACCCGCGGCTGGGCGAGGTGCTGGCGGATGTGCGCCACCAGGTGGCGGACGGCACCGGGCTGGACACCGCGCTGGCCAGCCACCCACGCGTGTTCTCGTCGCTGTCGATCAGCATGGTCCGGGCCGGTCTGGAGGGTGCGTTTCTGGAGGAGGCGCTGGAACGCATTGCGTCGTTCCTCCGGAAGCAGGAAACGCTGCGGATGAAGATCATCGGCTCCATGACCTATCCGGCGATCCTGGCGGTGGTGGGGGTCGGCGTGACGGTCTTTCTGGTGATGTTCGTCGTCCCGATGTTCCAGGACTTCTTCGACCGGCTCGAGCGTTCCGGAACCGGCCTGCCACTCATCACGGTGGTGCTGGTGGGGTCCAGCGAGTTCCTGGTGCGTTACGGAGTGTTCGTAGCGGCCGGGTGTGTCGCCGCGGTGGCGCTGGCACGCCGCTGGATGGTCACGGACAAGGGACGCGCCGTGTGTGATCGTTGGAAGCTGAAGATTCCGGTCGCGGGGCGGATCTTCCACGATGCGGCCGTAGCACGCCTGTGCCGGGTGCTCGGCACGCTGCTGCGCAATGGCGTGCCGCTGCTCACCGCCCTGCGCATCAGCAGCGAGTCGACCGGCAACCAGTTGCTGCAGCGCGCGGTGCTGGAATCGGTCGAGACGGTCTCCTCCGGAGACTCGCTCTCACGCCCGCTGGCGGCCAGCCGATTGATTCCGCCGCAAACCATGGCGATGATTCGTGTTGCGGAGGAGGCCAATACGCTCGACGAAGTCCTGGTCCGCATCGCCGATCGGATCGACCAGCGGATCGAGCGGCAGTTGGATATAATGGTACGCATGGTGGAGCCCATGATGCTGCTGGTGATTGGCAGCATGGTGCTGTTCATCATCGTGGGGATTCTGCTGCCGGTGTTCGACCTGAACGCCAGCATTGGATAGCTCGAGGGGACACGTACGACGAGGTTCTGAACGAAGTAGGGCGTGGCGTGGGAGAGGCGGTCAGCCGCCTCGCGCAGCGCATGAAGAGACAACGTACGCGAGATCGCAAGGGGGGATATGACAATGACCCGAACCAGAAGTAACCGGCGCCGGCAGGCATTCACACTGCTTGAATTGATGATCGTCCTGGTCATCCTCGTGCTGCTGTTCGCCATGGTGGGACCGCGACTGTTGGGGTCCCAGAAGAAGGCCGACATCAAGGCCGCCCAGACGCAGATCGGCAGTCTGGAAGCGGCCCTGGAACTCTACTGCGTGGACATGCGGACCTTCCCGTCGTCTGAAGACGGGCTGCAGGCGCTCATTGAACCGCCCTCGGACGAACGGGCGGCCGCCAAGTGGGACGGCCCGTACCTGGACGACGACGTGCTGCCGGTGGATCCTTGGGACAATGCCTTTGAGTACGAGTATCCGCCCACCAACAACTCGCGCGATTTCCCCGATATCTGGTCGATCGGCCCGGACGGCGAGTCGGACACCGACGACGACATCGGCAACTGGCGCGGCACGGGCGGCGAAGGTGGCACGACGGAAGAAGGGGCGACCTCCGATCGGCCCAAGGGCGATCAGTCGGGCAGCTCGCGGCAACCTCGTGAGCCGGCCGGCAGCGGCGGCGCGCCGCGGTCCGGTGGCGGTGCGGGCGGCGGCGCGGGGGGCGCGGGAGGCGCTGGCGGCGCTGGCAGGACGAATTGACACGCCGGCGAGTGCTGTACCATGTGCGGTACCACCGGGAAGCGACCTGCGCGCGTCCGACGCCGACCGTGCGGCGCGCGCGGGTTCACGTTGCTCGAGTTGATCATCGTCCTGGCGATCCTGTCCATGCTGATCGTGATGGCCTGGCCGGCGTTGCGCCGCCCGGTCACGCGCAGCGCGGTACAGCAGGCAGCTCGCCAACTGGTGCGCGATCTGGCGCGCGCACGCATGGCTGCCATCGACAGCGGGCAGATCGTGGCGCTGCGCTGGGAAGTGGGAGGGCCACGCTACGTCGTCGAACCGGCCGAGTCGCTCGACGACAGTCAAGACGCGACTCCCGCCGTGATTGAGGACGGTGACCTAGATTCGGGCGGCATAGACTCGGGCCGCACGGACTCGGACGGCTCAGACTCAGGTGGCACGGACTCGGGTGGCACGGACTCGGGTGGCACGGACTCGGGTGGCAGGGGGAATGCCGCGACCGCGACCGATGAAGCGGACGCACCTGCCGCGGTCGCCTTCGCGGCGCAGCTGGAGGAACAGGTTGTCTTCCGTGATCCGGCGGAGGTCGTCGACGAAGACCTGCCGGCGGGGTCCACGTTGAAAGAAATGCTGGAGGATGAACAACAGGAACGGGAGGCGGTCAAGCCGCTGATTGAAAGCGATACTGCGGACGAAACCTTCTCCCCCCCCGTCTTCTTCTACCCGACCGGGCGGGCGGAGAATGTGGAGTTCGCCTTGCAGGGGCCCGACGGTTACCGCATCACCGTCAAGCTGCGCGGCCTGACCGGCGCGGCGTCCTTGGGCCCGCTGGAGCACGAGGTGCGCCAGGGCAGGCGTGCCGATCGGCCCGACCAGGAGCTCGATCGGCAGACGCCCGATCGCCAGGATCCCGATCGCCAGGAGCCGCTGGAGGAGTTCAGCGAACCGGAAGTCTCGAACAAGTTGTGGTAGCAGCGAGCCGGTGCCGCATGAACCAGTCATTGCCAACTCACAGGTGGCCGCGTGCCCGCCGGGCCGGCTGGGAACCGGGTGCGCCGGCCCGCTGCCGCGTTGTGACTGCGGCGCAGGCCCGTCGCCCGCCCTCGGTGCGACGTGGCATGTCACTGCTGGAAGTCATGTTGGCCACCGTCATGCTCCTGGCGACGGTCATGGCGCTGTCCCGCGTGGCGTTTCTGGCCCGCCTCAACGCGGTGGGGGCGGAAGACCGCTCCCAGGCCCAGCTGCTGTGCCAGAACATCCTGCAGGAGATCCTGGCCGGAGCCAGACCGATGGCGGAGGTTTCCCCTGAGATCTTCGAGGGGGACAACTGGATCTACATGGTCGCGATCGAGGATGTCGAGGGTCTCGAGGGAACTTCGCTCGCCAAGATCACCGTGCAGGTCGATCGTCTGTCGGACGAAACCGCGCGTCTGCCCACCGAAGACGAGATGGCGGGCTATCGGCTGGTGCACTGGGTGCGGACCGGCAAACAACCGGTTGCCGGGATGGAAGGGGGTGAGCTATGACCGCACGGCGTCGCCAACCAGCGATCCTGCGCGGCCGCCCCGTGCAGTCAAGCTCCGGCACGCGCTGGCCGTGCGGCGCCCGCGGCTACACGCTGCTGGAACTGCTGATCGTCGGAGTGCTGTTGAGCGTATTGATGGCGGGCATCTGGTCGCTGTTCCGCAACTGGAGCGGGCTCTACGAACGCGGCGAACAACGCGTGCAGCAATTGCAGCTCGTGCGGTCCCTCTGCGATCAGTTCACAGACGATGTGCGCGCGGCCAGCCAGGTGGGCGCGCCACCGGAGGATCGCCCCGCGCCCGGTCCGTCCAGCGCGCCCGGTCCGCCCAGCGCGCCCGGTCCGCCCAGCGCGCCCGGTCCGCCCAGC
>DAISIS010000362.1:0-6005 GCA_036821925.1 Pirellulaceae bacterium | reverse complement strand
CCTGCAACAGCTCCAACACGCTGCCAAAGTCGCCTGCGACTCGCACGGTCGAATACACCGCGTCCCCCTGCACCCACAGGTTCTTCGCGCTCGCACTGCTCAATGTGTCGAACGCTCCCGCCGCACCGCCCGCTGCCACGTGCTGCACATACTCTTCGTGCAGCGTGCGCAGATCTATCCCCACGTTGGGATACAGCCCGTCGTACGTCGCCAGCAACAGGCGAGGTTCCAGTGACTCCACGCGTGCGTCGCGCACCATCCGGCGACGCCACGCCCACTGACGCGCTTCACGACGCGCCTCCAGACGACTCTTCCGGCCTATGCGCGACGAAACACTTCGATCATCAGCAGTTCGGTGATTCACGGGAGATTCCTCCAAATAGGCAACGGCCGCGACGCGAGCACCGCACTTCTTTGCGCAAGCGAACAGGGCATCAGATCCATTGCCTCGATACCGGCGCGCAGCACAGACACGGCCAACAAGAACGGAAGACGGAATAAATGCGCCAAGTGGCAAATATAGGGGGGATGGTAATACTTTGCGGCGCGATAGTCAACAACTGCCATGGCGATTAAAAATCCGCGGGCTGGCGCCCCAGGGGCGCGCTGTGGGCTCCGAGGGATGCCGGAGCGGTCGCTGACGGTAGCCATGACGGTAGCCAGGCAGCCACTTTCGCGTGGCCCAAAGACCAGGCTGCCAAAGAGGTGGTTGGGCACGTCCCGCAGCCGTATTGGACAGTCTCCGCGCAGCGGCGTCTACCAGTTTGCCGCATATGCCAGTCGTTAACTGTCTGAATCAACACACAGCGGGGGGAGCGATGGGGGCTGTGTCGAGGTGGCGTGCGCGACACCGCAAAATACACAACAGCGGGCGACAGCAGGGCGGCTGCGCTGGGGGATCCCGCGTGGAGCGGGTTCAGCCGCGGTGGCGACGCGTCAGCCGGACCCGGTGACTCGGCCCCGTGATGAGATCCGGATGGTCCGGCGTGCCAGACAGATGCGGTCCGGAATGCGCCGCGCTCTGTGCCAAGAAACAACGGGAGCCGATCGATGACCGGCTCCCATTCGAGCGATGAATTACAGTCTGTCTGTGTGTCTGTGTGGCTGGCTCTGGTTTAGAAGCGGCCTTCACACCGCACGACCAAGCCGTCGAAGGTCATGTTGTCGCTCAGTCCGACGACGTTGTTGCTCTGGACGGCCTTGATCCACTCGTCGGTTTTCACACAGTTGTACCAGGCGCTGATCATGTAGCCGCCGGTGATCCGCCACGTGCCGCAGCGACTCTGCCAGCCAGCTCCTAGTTCCAGGTCCAGCATAGGGACGATGCGACCGGCCTCCCAGCTGGTGTCGACCACGGTCGGATCATAGCTTTGTCCTTGCCAGTAATCCGCGGTGAACTCACCGGCGACGAAGCTCCCATAGGTCTTGCCGTACACCAGCCAGCGCCGGCTGGCGCTGTAGCGTTCGCCTTCCAGGCCGATCCGCAGACCGGCACCGGAGAAGTCGATTTCGGTTTCCACTGTTTCGCTGGCCGTACCGCTGAAGGTAGCGGCGAAGTCCTGATCGAATTCGGCCACGCGCACACCGGCCAGGAACGTCACGTTGTGGCTGTCGTCGCAGCTCAGGGCGCGGCGATAGTCCACGTCGATGAATTCGAAGCCGATATCATGGCTGGCTTCGGCAGTCAGAAAATCCTGCGCGGCGGTCAACGTGCCCGGATGGGAGACCATGGAGCGGATCACGTTCGGCGCGTCGGTGCCGATCATGTCCCACGACTCCGAGTCGAAATACGTGTACTGGGCCGTCACGCTGCTCCAGCCGTCCAGCACATAGCTGACGCCGAAACGAAAACCGGGGTTGTAGTCCTGGTCCACGAGACCGTACCGGCCCACCTGAATCGGGAAGTCGGACGGGGGTCCGACGATCGGACCGTCGATCGGAACACCGTACGCCACTTCGGCGTTGCGTGCCCGCAGGTACAGAAACTCACCGAACGCAGCGATCTTGTGATTCCAGCAGTCGCACCCGCAGGCGCACTGCACGCACTCGGGTTGACCGCAGCCGTTGCAGTCAGCGGCAGGCGGTACCGCCGCTGCGGCCGCCTCCTGGCCGACGTCATACGTGGCCGGCATGGCGGGCGTGTAGGGCACCGGATAACCCATGGGAGCAACAGCCGGGTAGCCGCCCATCATCGGGTATGGAGACATTTGCTGAGCGGACAATTGCTGCCCGCCAACGAACAGAACGGCAGACGCCGCAACCGTGACCAGGACTCGCAATCTCATGGAATATATCCCCCCCATGTGTATTTGCCCGATAAATCCCATCGACCGGAATCGGCACTAAATCAAGTCCAACGGGCGTGCGCGAAAAACTCGCCGCAGAGCTCCCATTTTCCCTGCGGTGGAGGCGGGCGCAGCGTAAGTCGTTGGCGGGCAACGAACTAAGTTGGTCGTCAGAGCTGGTAGAGCAGCGGGAAGAACTGGCCGCTGAGCGGTTTACCTTTTCCCACGGCCGGAACCCCCTGCAACAGCGGCTCAGCGGTGGCCGACATGACCCCGTCGCGCACCACGTTGATGACGACCGCACGCCGTGGTCGCTCGGTCCGGTTGGCAAACGAACCGTGCACCATCAGTGGATGGTGAAACGTGCACTCGCCCTGTTTCAGCTCGACGGCCGCCGGATGCCGGAACTGTTCCCACTGCGCTTCGGTCAAGACAGCCTGAATCGCCTCCATATCGCCCGCCAGGCCGGTCGGTTCGAGCAGTTCCCAGCGATGGCTGCCCGGAATGTAGTGGACGCAGCCGTTATCGATCGTGCTGTCATCGAGCCCGATCCAGCATGTGAGATGGGCCATGGGCTGCGTGCGTGTCCAATAAGAGTAGTCCTGATGCCAGGCGACGACGCCGCCGTGCCGTGCCGGTTTGCAGAATAACTGGTCGTGCCAGAAGCGAACGGCGCCCCCCAGCAACTGGCTGGCCGGCACGAGAAACGCCGGGTTCCAGAGGAGGTCATGGAATCCGGGTGCGATGCGCCAGGCTCCGAGCGCATGAAACAGTACGGTGCCGGGGTCGGCCGATTCATTCGTGTGATACTCATACCACAGTTCGTGCCCCGGGTGATCAGGGTGGAAGAACGCGTTGAGTTCGCGCCGCAACGCCTCAATCTGCTCGTCCGTGAGCACACGCACTCCCGGCAGGTAGCCGTTGCGTTCGTAGAAGGCCACCTGTTCGCTCGAGAGCTGCCACTGTTCGCGTTCCGTCCCGACCAGCGACCCGGGAAAGAGATCACTGATGCGGTGATGATACTGGGAAAGATCTTCCGCCATGGCTCGTTGCCCCCCGCGATGTGTTGATTGAGTACGCGCCAGGTATCGGCTAGCATAGTGCCAGATTCGCGCAGCCGATTCAAGTCGCGTTGTGGTCGGTGCGCCACGGGGTACCTGCTGTCGAGTCCTTTTCCGCAGGGGGGTCTGCTATGCGCACACTGGTCACCGGCGCAACGGGCTTCGTCGGTCGGCACCTCTTGCCGCTTCTCGATCGTCCTGTGGTGCTCAGTCGCCGTGCCGCGCCGCCGCGTCCGGCGCTCGGCGCCCGTGACACCACGACCTACGCCTGGGTCCCGGACGCGGGACCGCCTCCGGCGCAGGCCTTTGACGGCGTGGAGGTGATCATTCACCTGGCGGGGGAGTCGGTCGTCGGGCGTTGGACGCGTGCCAAGAAGCGCCGCATGCGCGACAGCCGAGTGGCGGGCACGCGTCACCTGGTGCAGACGCTGTCACAGCTGGCCCGGCCGCCGCAGGTTCTGATCTCGGCTTCAGCCGCCGGATACTACGGATCGCGCGGCGATGAGCTGCTCGACGAAAGCGCCCCGCCGGGCACGGGGTTCCTGGCGGACCTGTGTGTGGAGTGGGAGTCGGCGGCGCTGGCGGCTGCGGCGTTGGGCATCCGCGTGGTGCTGCTGCGGCTGGGCGTCGTGCTCGGGTCCGACGGAGGTGCACTGCCCCGCATGTTGCCCCCGTTTCGACTGGGACTGGGTGGCACCCTAGGCAACGGGCGGCAGTGGATGCCGTGGATCCACGTCGACGATCTGGTCCGCGTGATCCTGTTTGCGGCCCAGCAGTCGACACTCAGTGGACCGGTCAACGCGGTGTCACCCCAGCCGGCCACGAACGCCGAATTCACCCGCTGCCTGGGTCGAGCGGTCCAGCGTCCCACGTGGTGCACCGTTCCGGCACAGGTGCTGCGTCTGGCGCTGGGCGAATGCGCCCAGGTGCTCCTCGGTTCCCAGCGTCTGGTTCCCGCCGTGTTGGCGCGGGTTCAATTCGGCTTTGAGTTGCCCGAACTCGATCGGGCGCTGCATGCCATCGTGCGCTCGTAACCAGCGGCCGAACGCGCTACCGCACCAGACTCGCGCCGGCCGCCGCGGGCGTGTCAGTGATCGATGTCGACCGCTTCGCCGCCGCCGGCGGTGAAGAGCGCCTTGAGCTGATCGAGATCCAGCGACTCGGCGACGAACCGCACGGAGCCGTCGCAGAGCAAGGCGAGGAACCCACCGGGGCGCATGCCGCGCAGCCCCTGCCAGGGGTCGTTGGCCGACGCGGCGAAGTCGTCGGGCCTGGTCCAGGTCACCGCTGCATCGTGATTGGCTTCCACCGCCAGTATCGTGTTCGACGCGCCATCGGTGATGTGCAGGAGGGACAAGCCCACGGGCGCTCCGTCGTCCGACTCCTTCGGCGGCACGAACACACCATCTTTGCTCGCGTTGCCCAGGTAGACCGTCTTCCCCGGCCCGGCCACGCTGTTGGGCGACGCAAAGACCTGCGGCATCCGTCCGATCAGTTGCTTGTTGTGCTCGCTGTCCCACGGTTCATCCAGGTGGAACTCCTTGTACAGTGCCTGTTGGTCGAGGTACGGCAGTATGTGCACTCGCCAACTCAGCAACGGTTGGCCGGGCTGGTCCACACTGTAGGCGGGCGGAAATGCCTGGTGCGTAGCGTGGTAGTTGTGCAGAGCCAAGCCAATCATCTTCAGGTTGTTCATCGATTGGGTGCGCCGCGCTGCTTCCCGCGCCGCCTGCACGGCCGGCAGCAGCAGCGCCACCAGCATCGGTGTCGAGGCCCCCATACTCATACCCGGCAGCGTGCCGCGCGACTCCAGTTCCCAGCCGTCGGCCGTGCGGCGGACGGCACCCGTGGCCGGCAGCAGATGGGGAGCGATAGCTGACGTCGAGGGCAGAACGGCCGGGTCGATGTCCAGCCCTTCCTGCGCCAGATGCCTGGCCGCGAGCTGCGCGCCAACCTGCAGCAGCGGATAGAAAGTCAGGAACTGGCTGCGCGTATCCTGGTACGTCAAGGCACACGCTGGGGAATCAGCGTCCAGCAGCCGCGCCACGGCCGGCTGATCCGCCACCGACTGACCGGCGTCGCGTGGTGCGAGATACGACTTGAGCGTCTGCGGAAAAGGTGTAATGACCAGGTGCGTTTCGGTGAGGCACCAGGAGGGCGCGGCCAGGAACTCTTCGGTCGGCACTTCCAGCGTGTAGGCCTCCACGCCACCAGCTTGGAAGGTGCGGATCCGCGGCGCCCGATCGGCCGGCGCCCGATCCAGCCACGCCTGCGCGGCCTTGAGCAACTGAGCGTGCGTCGCCTGCAACCGGTTCCGATCCCGCACGTCGACCGTCAGCGTCCAGCCTGCCAGCAACCCGCCGCCGCTCGGCGCCGTGTGCACCGTCCACACGTCGCCCAAGGCATCCAACAGGTCGTGCTTGATCGCGAATCCCAACTGCCGCTCCACTGCCGCCAGCTGCTCCGCAAGCCTTTGGGCGGCAGCGGGCTGCAGAGCCCCGGACACCGCCAGCGCCTGTTCGAGCACTTGCGCCAGATCCAGCCGCAGCACGGCGGCCAGCGACACATCGTGTGGGATGCCCGCCAGCTGCTCCGCGGTCAGCGGTTTGTCCGGCAGCAGCTTGAGCAGTCCGCGGTCGCGCGACCGGGTCCACACGCG
>DAISIS010000361.1:0-6021 GCA_036821925.1 Pirellulaceae bacterium | reverse complement strand
AGGGCCGCTGTTGAGCACGATGGCCAGGACCCGATCCGGCTGCACATACGCCGACAGCCGGATACCGGGGCTCAGCTCGGTAAGCAGGCAGTTGCCGATCAACACCCCCTGGGTGAAGTATGGCAGGAACTGGCGGCGCAGGCGGGCACAAGTCTGCAGAGTAGCTGACAGGTCGGGCACGTTGGCGATGCGTTCGGAGCCATTGATCTGATCCGGCTTGGTCGGCCAGACGTTGAGAAACAGGTTGTCCATGAAGGCGTACCGCGCTTCGGACACGGACCGGTTGATGTTCACGTTGGGCCGCGGCGCGGGGAACGCATTGATGAAGGCCTGGGAATCGCTGTACGTGCGCCAGTTCCACGTGTAGTCGAGCCACTCGCAGTCGATCTCCAGATTCCACAGTTCCTCAGCGCTGAACGTGGACTGCGGGTTCCGTTGGCGGGCCTCGTCGCGGATGCGGCGCGTCAGATCCTGCATGCTGGGCGTCTGCTCCGTCGTAAAGTACTGGTCCCAGCTGATCGACGTGACGCCCAGATCGGCCCACCGCCGACAGGCATCCGCCACCTCGTCCTGCCATTGCGGATTGGCAGGCCCCACCTGAACGCACGACAGGCCTGTGGCATAGGGCGGGTTCCAGCGCGGGATCAGTTCGGTGTGATAGGTCCAGCCGTTGTTGTCGGGGACGGTCAGTCCGTAGCGGCCGGCGGTTTTCGGGCTCGCCTGCACCACGCTGATGAATGGTGCGACGTTGACGCCGATGTCCTGGCACGCCCGGACCGCATCAAGGAACTGGTCCTGCGTGCCCAGATGCGGGTAGGGCGCGGGGAGCGACGCGTCGAACGCCGGCTGCAAGCCCCAGATCACCATCTCTGTCAGGCCATGGTCCTTCGCCTCCTGGGCCAGACCGGGCAGATCGGCGAACGTCCACACGGCGTCTTGCGGGTCGGCCGGCTGGTTCTGGCACATCCAGACCGTGCGGTATCCCAGTCCGTCACGGATGTGCTGCGGCATCTCGTATCGTCGCTGGGCTTTGGACTGCACCCACGCCCGGTACGGCTCAATCCCCTTGGCCCAGCCGCTCGCGTGCGGCGTCAAGACCCATTCGCCACTCGCCCATTTCTCACCCGGCTGGATTTCCACCGGGTGTACGCACAGCAGGCGGAGCTTGCCAGTGGCCTGCCGCAGCTGCAGCACTGTGGTGGTCCGGGGATCCCAGCCCCAGCGGCGTGGGAAGAGACTGAAGCCGCCGTTGAGGCCGCCCAGATCCAGCCAGCGCGTCCACATGGGCGCAAACATACCGCCCGACGTGTACTCGATCATCGAGTTGTTGACGGCATACCAGCGGTCGTTAGCCGAGACGAGCAGTTCGCGAAACGGAGCGACGCCAAACCCACAGGACTTGAGAATCGTCTGGTCCACTCCTGCCACGGGGATCAGCCCGCGCAGATCCGGAAACAACACCTGGCGGACAGACCGCGGCGAACGGTTCTCAATCTCACATGACAGGATGATCGAACGACCGTCCGGATCGGCACGCCACGTGACCGTGGCAGCCACCTGCCCCTCGAGGTCAAACACATCCCGGCTGGGGCCGAGCCGGTCCAGCCGGATGACGCACTGGTCGGCGTGCACCTCAATCACGGCACCGTGCGCGTGGCGTGCGGCCAGTCGCAGCGGCTCAAACTGCTCGAGCGGATAGGCCACGTCCACCAGCCCGGCCTCCTCCGCCTCAGCGTCCAGGAACGTCCCCGGGCCGGGATAGGTCAACCGCCGGATCGCGCCACTGTCTTCATCCAGCAGGATCTCCAGTCCGTTGAGCTGAACGGCTACGCCCGCCGAGCGCGCGTCCGACTCGCCCGCATACGATCCCGTACCCACCATCCAACTCGCGACGGCCAGAACCATCCAGTTTCTCATCGGTCTGTTCGCTCTCACGTTCGGACGCAGTGCCCACCGGTAACGGCCACGTGCCGCCAGTATATCGCACCGGCGCTCGGTCGACACGCATTGGGCGGAGGCTGGCCCGGCTGCCGCGCGCCGAGCGGCGGTGTGCCGCCGTGTGCCCGACCGATGCGGCCGGCCGGCCCCGTGCTCGACGGGCGACGCGGCACCTGCCACAATGGAGGCATGACGACAGAGCAGCGGCAACTGGGTACATCGGATTTGCGGATTTCCTCCGTGGCGCTCGGCTGCTGGCCGCTGGCCGGGATCACGAGCGGCCAGATGACGGACGAGGCGGCGGTGCGGGTCATCGCCAGCGCGCTGGACGCCGGCATCAACCACCTGGATACGGCCTATGCCTACGGCCGGGGGGGCGAGAGCGAACGGCGGATTGCGCTGGCCCTTCGCGGGCGGCGCGACCGGCTCGTGGTGGCGACCAAGGTCGGCGTCTATTGGGACGATGCGGGTGTGTTGCAGCTGACGGCCGACCCCACCCTGCTGCGGCGTCATTTCGAGGAGAGCCTGCGGCGTCTGGCGGTCGATGAAGTCGACCTGCTGTATCTGCATGCGCCGGCGCCCGGCGCGAGTCTGGCGGACGCCGCGGGGCTGTTCCGCGATCTGCTGCAGGAGGGGAAGACCCGGGCGGTCGGAGTGTCCAACCTGTCGGCGGACCAGCTGGCGGAATTCCAGGCAGAATGCCCGATCGTGGCGTGCCAGGTGCGCTACAATCTGCTGCAGCGCGAGATCGAAGGGGATGTTCTCCCCTGGTGCCGGGGCCAGCAGGTGAGTGTGATCGCGTACGAGCCGCTGGCGCTCGGCCTGCTGACCGGCAAGTTCCGTCCGGATCATGTGTTCGCGGACGAGGACTGGCGCCGCCGATCGCCGCTCTTTACGGGTGAGGCGTGGACGCAGAACCTGGCCGCGGTGGCCCGGCTGCGGCCCATCGCCGCCAAGTTCGGTTGCTCGCTGGCGCAGCTGGCTGTCGGCTGGACCATCTCGCGTGCAGGAGTCACTGCGGCGCTGTGTGGTGCGAAAGAGCCGGACCAGATCCGGGAGACCGCTCACGCCATGCGGCTGGCCGAGGCGCTGCAGGCGGTGGAGCTGTAGCGTTGCATGTACGTCACCTGCCATGGCCGCTGGCAATCGCGTGCCGCTGCAGGTTTGTTTCCTCTGAGTACCCGGAAAGAAAGACTACGATGAACCCACGACTATTGCTGGCGGTATTGTTGACCGGGCTGGGATGTGTGCCAACGCAGGCGGCGGACGCGCCGTCCGCCATCCTGAGCGTCGTGCCGCGCGAGATTGTGCTGCCCGACTACTGCAACACGCCCGACGCGATGGCAGTCCTCGCGAACAAGGATATCCTGCTGTCGGTCCCCAATTTCACGGACCCGACGTCACCCGGCGTGCTGATGCGAATCACTCCCCAGGACGAAGTCTCGCTGTTCTGCAGACTGCCGCTGCATCCGCAGACCAACGGGGTGTTTCCCATGGGTATTCGCCAGGCTCCGTCGGGAGATCTGTACGTGGCCGACTGTCAAACTCTGGACAAGACGCCGGACAATTCCCGGCTGCTGTGCGTACGCGTCGTCGACGGCCAGCCGGGGGCGGTCGAGGTTGTGGCCAGCGGACTGAACGTCGCCAACGGCGTGGCGATTCACAATGGGTTTGTCTACGTCACCGACTCGTCCATGGGCAAAACTGAAGATGGAGCTGAGATCAGCGGCATCTATCGCTTCGCTCTGGACGAGCGGAATGTACAGGTCGTGCCTGGCGGGAGTGATCCACACCTCCTGGCCACACTCAAGACCGTGTGCCGGGAAATCCCGGTGGGTGCCGATGGGATCGACATCGACGAGCAGGGTCAGGTGTACGTGGCCAACTGCGGCGACGGCCTGATCGAGCAGTTCACTTTCGACGACGGGGGCAAAGTGACCGGGCACCAGGTGCTGACGACGCCCGGACAGATGAAGTCCGCCGACGGCATCTACTACGACCGCCCGACGCGGCGCATCTACGTCGCCGACATCCTGGCCAACGCCATCCAGGTGGTGACACTCGATGGCCAGGTGAAGACCCTCGCCCAGGACGGCGACAACGACGGGTCTGCCGGGCAGCTCGATGGTCCGAGCGAAGCGGTCGTCCGCGGCCACGAACTGATCGTCGCCAATTTCGACCGGGTCTTTCCGGGCTGTGTCAACACGAAGTCCGAGAAGCCCTACACGTTGAGCGTGATTGGCCGCTAGTGGGCGTCAGAGCTCCCAGCCTGCCCGGTATTCTCGCTGCAGGTACGCGTTGGCGGGCTCGCAGTTGGTGATCGTCAGGTTGGCCGCGTCCCACTGGTGCAGTTGGCCGGCACGGTAGGCGACGTTCCCCAGCAACACCGTCTCGGTAACGGCCCCGGAGTAGTCGAAGTTGCAGGAGGTGGCGCTGCCTGTCTTGCAGGCAGCGAGCCACTCCTGGTGATGCCCCAGCGAGGCCACCAGAGTGGGCTCCGGCGGCACGTACCCGGTGAAGGCGGCTTCCGGCCACAGCATGTGCCGGGCGTAGTTGACCAGCAGCAGCCCTTTGTCGCCGACGAATACCCCCCACGCCCAGTCGGGCAGCTGCTGTTCGCGGAATACCGGCGGGGCCGTGTCGCCATGGGTCCAGGTCAGGATCACCGGAGGCGCGTTGCCGCGCGCCGCAAACTGGTACCGGACGTGCTGCGAGGCCGGCGTGCTTTCGCGATGCGAGGGCGGACCGCTCGCCTCGATCGTCTGGGGATGTCGCAGGTCCAGGGCCCAGAACGCCAGGTCCAGGTAGTGGCACCCCATATTGCCCAACGCGCCGCCGCCAAAATCCCACCAGAAATGCCAATCGTGCGGCACATAGCAGGGATGGTACGGCCGACAGGGTGCCGGGCCGAGCCAGAGATCCCAGTCGAGCCCGGGCGGGACCGGTGGCGTCTCGCTCGGGCGGTCGCCGGCGCTGCCACCGCCGGGCAGCCAGCAGTGGCATTCCCGCACCGGGCCGATCGCGCCGGAGCGGATCAGTTCGACGATGCGGCGGTAGTTGTCAGTGGCATGGATCTGCGTGCCCATCTGTGTGGCCACCTGCGTCTCGGCCGCCACCTGCGCCACCCGGCGCGCTTCCCGCACGGAGTGTGCCAGCGGCTTCTCGCAGTAGCAGTGCTTGCCCATCCGCATGGCCATCGCGCTGGCCGGCGCGTGGACATGATTGGTCGTACTCACCACGACCGCATCAATCTGACGTTCCATGTCGGTCAGCAGGCGCCGGAAGTCGCTGTGCCGGGCCGCGTTGGGGTACGCTTCAAACGATTTTGCTGCACGCCGTTGATCGACGTCGCACAGTGCCACGATGTTCTCGCCGGTGAGTTGGCGCAGGTTTTCCGCCCCGCGCCCGCCAGCGCCGATGATGGCCAGGTCGAGCTTCTCGTTGGCCGGGTAGCCATAGGCCGACTGACTTTGCCGGAGTATCAGCAGGCTGGCCGCCCCGCAGGCGGTCCGCGCGAGAAACTGACGGCGATTGGCCCGCGGCGCTGCCGCCGGCAGCTGCCGCGCGTCTGAATGTGCCGCCCGCGGCGGCGTGGTCGTGCGTGTGTGCATCTGTCATGTCTCCCATACTCGGCGTTGCCCATCAGTATCCCCAGCCAGGCCGGCCGGTTCAACAGGTGGGATCCGCCGTGAGCTGTGCGCAGGCGCGCGCAGCTGGACCGACCGCGGCTTCGGCCCGCTGCGGAGCCCGGTCCGTGCGGTCGAGCCGTCTGTTGGCGATCACTTGGCAGTCTGCTACCATATTGTGGTGCGGGGCGATAGCCTGCTGGACGGGAGGAAACGGGCGGCCAGTCGGCGGGCAGCTGCCGCGTCAGTCGACCACGTCCCGCGTTTGTGTGAACACAGGCTGCGTGTCCCGGACGTGAGCTCAGCGACCACCTTGAAGGAGAGCGGCTGATATGGCACAAATCCCGGAGAAAGCGACTCTGACCATCGGTGATCAGCAGATCGAGCTGCCGATCGTCGTCGGGACGGAAGGCGAGAAGGCCATTGACATCACCAAGCTGCGCGACCGAACCGGCTA
>DAISIS010000360.1:0-6026 GCA_036821925.1 Pirellulaceae bacterium | reverse complement strand
CGTCTTCGAATTCGTCGCGCAGTGACCGGCTGCTGTGGCTACATGCCCGGATACAGCGTCTCGTTTGTGAGTGTGGGTATCGGCAGCAGCCGTGCGTTGGCATAGATGCATGCACCGCGCGAGCCGAACATGATCACTTCTTCACGGCTGTCGCCCCACACGTCGGCTACGAGGACATAATAGTCGGTCAGACGGTCGGCCTCCGTGCGAGACTCGACATACTGCATGGGGAGTTCGTCGAGGACCTCGCCATCGCCCCGGTAGATCACTGCCGGACGGCCCGGGCCGCGGCCGTACACCAGAATGTCCTGCGGTGCCTCGAATCCTGACCAACGCACGGCCAGCGGGGCGATCGCCCACGCGCCAGGCGTCTGCGGCTGGCGCCAGATCTCCTGCCCCTGCAGGTCGTACAGGTACAGGATCGCCCAGGCATTCCGATCCCGCTGATGCGTCGGAACCGGCGTCCGATCGACGACGACGAACTGCACTTCCGACTCTGTGCGGAAACGCCCCGCCACCACATGCTGGCATTCGCCCATGGGCCGATGCCACAGCGATGTCCCATCGACCGCCAGACAGTGCAGCCCTCCGTTGCCAAAGAGCAACCGCCACTGCCCATCACCGGGGCGGATCACATAGCACGCATCCTGATGTCCGCCCTGCGGATCGTGCGAGAACAGCACCTTCCCGTCGTCATCGATCAACGCATAACCCACGAAGACTTCATCGCGGCCGTCCTCGTCCACATCCTGCACGGCGGGGAAGTGTCCCGTCGAGCCGCTCCAGTGCCACCGCACCTGGCCTTCGTGCGTGACCCCCCACATGTTCCAATAGCGATCCTTGACGACCAGATCCGCCCGGCGGCCATGCCCGGTCAGATCGGCCAGCAGCAAGCTGTCATCCGCCGGTGCGGGAAGCTCCAGGCTGCCCTTCTCGTGGCCTGTCGCGCCTTCCAGAATCACCAGCGTGGCTGGGCCTTCATAGCGGGTCGCACGCTCGCGCACGCTCTGCCCATCATACGGCGGCTCAGCATACACGGCCTGGCGCACATACAGCACGTCATTCCGGCCATCCCCATCCCAGTCGTCAATCTGGACCGGCAAGTCGCTGTACAGGCGGCCGTTATCGGCCGATGGAGTGCCGGTCTGCCACAGCACGGTCCCGTCGATCGTCGTTGCCGTCAGGCACGTGATGGCGCGCGATCCGAAATGGCTCTGTACAAACAACAAGTCGGGCGCGCCGTCCCGATTCAGATCACCGATCCGCACCGTCTCTGCGCCGAAGTCCCGAACATCGAGACACGCCACCAGACGCGTGTCCGAGTCGGGTGCAGCGCCAAGTGAAGCGCGCCAGGAACCGGCCGCCAGCAGCGGCACCGCGGCCCATGTCAACATGCGGCGTAGCGTGTGCATCGGCAACACTCCTTGAATCTCGCAGAGTCGACAGCCCAGGCGGGCGCGTAGCTCCCACCGGGCTCCCGAAGTTCGCAAGAGGTCTTGCCCCGGCGTACCGGCGCGTCCTATGAAGACCACTGTATCAGCCTCCGGCACAGCCGGGTACTGGTACACAGACGGGATGACGTGCGGTGCCGTGTGCCCCCGCCCGTGCTCGTCAGCCTGCGCCGCGCCGCGCGTCGAAAGCGAACGCCGTTTGCAGCGTCCCCCTCTGCAGGCGTCCGCGGCGCCCTGCGGCCCGGTGGCCGAAACCTACTTTCTTGTTCGCGGGCGCTGGATTAGAATCGTCCGCATGATCTCCTACCTGGTGATTGGGTTGCTGCTGATTCTGGCTGCCAGCGCTCCTCTGGTCGCAATCGTGCTGGCCAGCATTGCGTTGCGGCGCGCCGGCCGCGCCAACGCGCTGGCCGATCGGGTGGCGGCGTTGGAGAGCGCATTGCAGCGCGCGACTGCCCCGCCCAGCCCTGGCCAGCCGGCGGCAGCCGAGGAAGCCGCTGGCCGTGAAAAGGCGTTGCCGGAACCGGTCGTGGCTGAGCTCGTCGCGCCGCCGGTGGTCGCGCCGTCGCCGGTGGCCGAACCGTCGGCGGCGGCCGAACCGTTCAACTGGGAGCGGTTTGTCGGCCAGAAGACGATGGGCTGGGCGGCGGTCGTGCTGTTGATCTTTGCCGCCGCCTTCTTCTTGCGGTATGCGTACCAGAACAACTGGATCGGGCCGGTCGGACGCGTGGCCATCGGCGCTCTGGCCGGTGCCGCGCTGGTTGTCGCCGGATTGCGCTATCAGCTGCGTGGCTGGGCGATCTTCGCGCAGATGTTGAGTGGGGCGGGGATCGTGGTGCTGTACCTGGCAGCGTACAGCGCAGCCGGGTTCTACCAACTGCTGCCTCAGCAGCACGCCGGCTTCTTCCTGGCGCTGATCGTGGTGGAGTCGATGATCCTGGCGGCGGTCTACAATGCGCCGGTGATTGGCCTGGTGGCGGTTCTGGGCGGGTTCATCACACCGGTGCTGCTCGAGACCGATCACGACTCCTATCGAGCGCTGTTTACGTACCTGGCCGTGCTGGATCTGGGTGTGGTCGTGCTCGTGATGTTGCGGGGATGGTCGTGGATCACCACGCTGGCGTTGGCAGGAACCCACATCCTCTTCTGGCTGTGGTACAGCGAGAACTACCATCCGGAGAAGATGGCGTCGGCCCTCGGCTTTCAGCTGGTCGTCTACCTGCTCTTCCTGGGGCAGGCCTTCCTCGCCCTGGCCCTGCGGCGGTGGACGGAATCGCGTGAGGATCTCGGACGTCTGGTGCTCACGGCAATCCTCTGGTTTCACGCGTTCTACACGCTGACCGTCGAGGACTATCACGTCTGGATGGGCAGTGCAGCCGTGGGGATGGCTACGATCTACGCCGTCCTGGCGCGGACCACGCTGGCGGCGCGTCCCCTGCACACGCGGCTGCTGGTGACATCGTTGGCCATGGCCATCGGTTTTGTTGCGTTGGCGATACCGATTCAGGCTGACGCCTGCTGGGTCGCACTGGGCTGGGCCGTTCTGGGAACGGCGCTGTGGTGGTTTGGCCTGCGGGTGGCCGCTCCGCCGCTGCGCTGGATGGCTGCGATCCTGGGTGGCATGGCCGTCGCGCGTCTGCTGATATTCGACTTCCCATTTGGCCCGCGAACGATGTTCGTGCCGATCCTCAACAAATTCGGCCTGCCGTCGGTGAGTGTCGCCGCCTGCCTCCTGCTGGCGGTTGGCCTGGCAAGACGCTGGCGATCGACGTTGCGCCCGGCCGAACAGTGGCTGGTCGCCGTGGCCGGTTTGACTGGCATCCTGTTGCTGTGGCTGGTGCTGTCTCACGAATGCTACAGCTGGTTCCGGGCCTGTGGCGACTGGTACGGTGCCGACCGAGCGCAATGGCGCTGGCGGGGACAGTTGGCGCTATCTGTGCTCTGGGCCGTCTACGCCGCCGGCGTGCTGGCGTGTGGCTTCTGGATGCACCTGGCACGGCTGAGGTGGGTGGCCATCGGCCTGTTTGCCGCAACGATTATCAAGGTGTTCCTGGTGGACATGTCCACGTTGCAGCAGTTCTATCGCATCCTGGCCTTTTTTGTCCTGGCGGTCGTGCTGGGGCTGGTGGCCCGCTTCTATCAGCGGCTCAGCCCTGCCGGACCTCGGCGCGACCGTGAAGGAGCATGAGATGACGCGAGACGGTATCGCGCGGCACGGTATCTGGCGCACGACGGTCCCGGTTGCAGTCCTGGTCCCGGTTGCAGTCCTGATCCTCGGCAGTCTGGCGGCAGGCCGTGGGGTCCGGGCGGCCGACGAGCCGGCGCTGGACGCCAGCGAACCGCAGGAACGCTGGGAGTATTGTGCGTCCCTGGCGATACCGGAGGTGCCCCCCGGGGAACTGCTGGATGTGCTCCTTGACCCGCGCGTGTTTTCCCACGCGCGATGGGACCTGGGTGATCTGCGCATGTACGATGCAGCCGACCGGCCCGTCCCCTATGCGCTGCGCGTGCGTCAAGAGACGTTCCGCCGCGAACTGCACCCGGCCCGGGAGTTCAACCGAGCCACGGCCCCGGACGGATCGGTTGAACTCATCCTGGACCTGACACAGGAAGAGCCCGACCAGGAGCCGGTGGAGCACAACGAACTGGAGATCAAGATGTCCGGTGCGGAGTTTCGCCGGCACGTCCTGGTCGCGGGCAGCGACGATGGCGTCAACTGGACCGAGCGTGCCGACACGTACGTCGTGCGGTTCAGACGCGGCGACCAGCAGATCGATGCGACGACGGTGACCTATCCGCCCAGTCGCTACCGGCGCTTGCGCGTGCGCGTGTTTCCTGATCCGCTCGATGCCACAACCACCGCCGGGGTCGAAGAGGTGGTCGTGGTCCGGCGTGTGGACGTGCCCGGCGAAATGGTGACACACACGGGTCAGCTGGGGCCACGCGAGCCGGTGATGGCGCAGGGCGGACCGGGCTCTGCGTGGATCATCGATCTGGGGGGCGACAACGTGCCCTGCGACCGGCTGGAAGTCGAAGTGGATGACCTGGAGTTTGCGCGTGACTTCTACGTTGAAGCTGGCGGGCCAGCCGGATCCCCGCACCGTTTCCAGCGGCTCTCCTGCAGCGATAACCTGTGGCAGCGGCGGGCGGGGGAGGCACCCCGACCGCTGGTCGCCAGCTTCGGCGAAGTCCGCGCCAGCCGGCTGCGGCTGGTGGTGACCGACCATCGCAACCCGCCACTGACGGTGCGCACCGTACGGTACAGCGCCCCGGCCCGCCAGCTTGTCTGCGCGCGGCCAGCTGCCCCCGCTGCGTCGCTGCGTCTGTTCTTCGGTAATCCGCAGGCCATGTCCCCCAACTATGATTTCGCCCGCAATCTGCCGGCTGAATTGCCCGCTCCCCCCGCGCGCGCTGCGCTCGGCGCCGTCGAGCCAAATCCGGATTACGTCCCCCCTCCGAAGCCCTGGACCGAACGCTGGCCCTGGTTGATCTACGTCGTGCTGGGGGCGATCGGCGCAGTGCTGGCCCTGGTTATCGCCAGCCTCGCGCGAAGCGCGATCACGATACACGACCGGATGGAGGGGGATGGGCGGAAGAGAGGAGAGAGGAGAGAGGAGAGAGGAGAAGTGGCCGGGGAGGGCAGGGCAGGCTGATGATCGATGTTGCCGCCGTTACCGCCAACACCTTCCGCCGGTTCGAGACACGAGACACGAGATACGAAACGCGAGACCCGCAAGATCGAAACACTGCAGAACTGAAAACACAGAAGACAGGAGTCTCCCTCATGCAACGCCACGTCACCTATTTCTTTGCCTGTCTGGCGGTTGTCCTGACGGCCGGCACGGCTGCTGCTCAAGACAGGAGTCTGGACGCGGCGGCGGCTCAGAAGCTCTTTGCGGCGCCGCCGCGCGCGTATGCGACGGCACCCCTGTGGGTCTGGAATGACATGCTGACTGACGAACAGATCCGGGGCACGATGCGGGACCTGGCCAGTCAGAAAGTGCGGCAGGTGTTTGTGCATCCGCGCCCCGGGTTGATGACGCCTTACCTGAGTGACGAGTGGTTTCGGCTCTGGAAGGTGGCGCTCGACGAGGCTGAAACACTGGACATGAATGTCTGGATCTACGACGAAAACTCGTACCCGTCCGGGTTTGCCGGCGGGCACGTGCCGGAGATCATGCCCGAGTCGCGGGGGCGCGGCCTGGTATTGCGTGACGAGCAAGGGGTCCCCCAGCTCGGCCCCGACACGCTGGCCATCTACCGCGTCCAGCCGGACGGTCTGGAGGACGTCACGCAGCAGGTGCGCGGCGGGCAAACACTGCCCGAAGCGCAGTATGTCGTGGCGTCAGTGGTCCGCGCCGGGAACTCGCCATGGCACGGCGACCGCTCATATGTGGATCTGATGTACCCAGGTGTGACCGAGAAGTTCCTGGAAGTCACCTTGGAACCCTATAAGCGGCACATCGGCGATCAGTTCGGCAAACGGGTGCTGGGAGCCTTCACCGACGAACCGAACGTAGCGCCGGCCGGAGGACTCCCTTGGACCGATCAGCTGCCGGCGGTTTTCCAGCAGCG
>DAISIS010000359.1:0-6036 GCA_036821925.1 Pirellulaceae bacterium | reverse complement strand
AGCGCCCACGGCCGAACAGGCGGCAGAGTACCGGCGAATTCGCGAAAGTACGCTGCCGTACTGAAGACGGTACTCTCCGTAACGCTGACAGACAAAGTCTGAACAGACGTGTGGTCCATGACCGCCTTCTACCACGTCCGGATGAAGTCCTGCAGGAATTCACTCTCGGCGATGCGGATCACTGTTTCCCGGTAGGCCAGTCCCTCCACCATCATGACGATGAACGCTCGCAGAATCGTCTCGGAGGTGAAATCGGCCTTCCTGCCTTGACGGCGATTCCCCTCGGTGAGCTGGAGCAGGTCCTGGTGTACCACATCGAGCATCTCAGGGACTCGGTCGAGAGCGACGCTGATCCCCTTGTTTTCCTCCCGATACTGGCGTACTGTTGTGGGCAGTTCGTCATCAGGACAGGCGAACGACAAAACTGATTCGCGTTTCTGACGCATCCTTGTTCTCCGTGTACGTGACTGTTGAATAACCAGAGGATAAGGATGCGTTTCTTTTCGTCAATTCTTGGCTTGGCGAAAGTGACCGAATTTCCTTTCCGAAACAGAAACTAAGTAGTTTCCGTTTCCTGCCTCATTGCCGAGCGCTTCGAGTTGTCGCCCCTTGCGGGGCTGTTGGACTTCTCCCGGTGCTGGCCTGGTGGCTCGGCTAGCGGGTTAGTTCCCTGTTTCTTGTGGACGAACCTTCGGGCCATTATCAAGCAGGATCAACCGCACTGCCACTGCCGTGCCTGCATCCATGGAGCATGTTGGGTGGCGGGGTGACGCAGGGTTCAGGGGGCAGGGTGGCAGGGAGCCGGGCCGAGCCGCTCTGGCAGAGTCGGTGGCATGCGCGGTACACTCGCGAACTTTGGCACGCTTCACGTTCCCGGGACTGCCCCCATGCCCTACCCCCAGTTCGACCGTTTCGCTGTCAAGATGGAGCCGCTGGCCGCGCGTGAGAACAAGAAGTTCATCGAGCGCGACCATGTGGCGCCGCACATGCAACCTGGAACGCTGCCGGCGGCAGCTGTGGAGCTGATGGGCGAAGTGGTCGCGCGCGTCCGGGCGGCGCGGCAGGCCGAGCGGCCGGTGATGCTCGTGTTCGGCGCGCATGCCATCAAGAACGGCCTGGGGCCCGTCTTCCTGAAGCTGGTCCGCGATGGCTGGGTCACGCACCTGGCCACCAACGGTGCCGGGATCATCCATGACTGGGAGTTCGCGTTCCAGGGCAAGAGTTGCGAGAATGTCGAGGCGATGGTCCGCGCCGGGCGGTTCGGCAACTGGGAGGAGACCGGCTTCTTCATCAACCTGGCACTCAACCTCGGCGCCTATGCGGGGAAAGGCTATGGCGAATCGGTAGGCGCCATGATCCAGCAGGAGGGGCTCGACATTCCCAGCGATGGGCGGCTGGTGTCGGAGATCGCGCAGTACGCCCCCTGCGATCCCGGGCGTGCGGCCGCGGCAGCCGATCTGCTGACCGTGATTCGCCGGTTCCACCTGGCGGAGGGCTGGCTCCCGATTGCCCATCCCTGGAAACAGTTCAGTGTGCAGGCCGGCGCGCTGCAGGCCGGCGTGCCGCTGACCGGGCACCCGATGATTGGCCACGACATCATCTACAATCATCCGATGAACCACGGTGCCAGTCTCGGTCGCGTGGCCGAACGCGACTTCCTCACCTTTGCCGAGAGCGTGAGCCGGCTGGAGGGGGGCGTCTACATCTCGGTCGGCTCGGCCGTGATGAGCCCGATGATCTTCGAGAAATCGCTGTCGATGGCGCAGAACCTGGCGCTGCAGCAGGGCCGGCACATCGACAACCACTTTTTGCTCATCTGCGATCTGGCGGCGTCTTCGTGGGATTGGTCGTGCGGCGAGCCGCCCGAGGACAATCCATCCTATTACCTGCGATACAACAAGTCGTTCAGCCGGATGGGAGGCACGATGCGTTATCTGCAGGCCGACAATCGCGATTTCCTGCTGACACTCACGCACATGCTCGACACAGGAACCAGCTGATGGATGTCGTACAACTGTCCGATGCGAGGTTGGAGGAGCTGATCGGCCGCTTTGTGCAGGCGCGCATCGTCGTGCTCGGTGACTTCTTTCTCGACAAGTATCTCGACATCGACCCGGCACTGGTCGAAGTGAGCCTGGAGACCGGCAAACGGGCGCATCAGGTCGTCGCGAGTCGCTGCAGCCCGGGGGCGGCGGGGACGGTGGTCTGCAACCTGGCGGCGCTGGGAGCCGGTCAGCTGCACGCCGTCGGCTTCACGGGCGACGACGGTGAAGGGTTCGATCTGCGGCAGGAGCTGTCGCGGCTGGGATGCAGCACGGATCATCTCCGGGTGGCAGGCGACCGGCGGACGCCCACCTACCTCAAGCCGCGCGACGTGTGCGGGGCGAGTCTGGCGGCAGAACACTCGCGATACGACACCAAGAACCGCTGTACGACTCCCGCCGCACTGGAGCAGGCTGTGATCGCATCGCTCGACCAGCTGCTGCCGTGCGCCGATGCCGTGATCGTGCTGGATCAAGTCGAGGAGGCGGACTGCGGTGTCGTCACGCAGTCCGTGCGGGAACTGGTGGCGGACCGCGCCCGGAAGCACCGGCAGACGGTGTTCTGGGCCGACAGCCGCCGCCGGATCCGGCAGTTCTCGGAAGTGATCGTCAAGCCGAACCAGTTCGAGGCGGTGGGGAACGACGACCCGCACCCCGGGGACGTCGTAGCGATCGAGGAGCTGGTTGCGGCGGCTGACACGCTGCGCGCGAAAAACGGCGCTCCCGTCGTAGTGACCTGCGGCCCGGCCGGGATGATCGTCAGCGATCCGCAATGGACTCGCATACCCGGCGTCCAGATCGGCGGCGAAATCGACCCCACAGGGGCCGGCGACAGCGCCACCGCCGGCGCCGTGCTGGCGCTGTGCGCCGGGGCCACCTTGCCCGAAGCGGCACTTGTTGGAAACCTCGTCGCGTCGATCACGATCCAGCAGATCGGTACGACCGGTGTCGCACGCCCCGATCAACTGCCCGGCCAGCTGCGCGTGTGGCACACTCAGCGCTGATCACAGATCCAGCTCGACGGTCTGGCCGTCGTTGATGACACCCAGCAGCTGGTAGACGCCCACTTGGCCGGCCGCCGCCGCCTCGCAGAACGTCGCATGCGTTCCGGCATTGCCCGCATCGACGCCGCCGTCTCGCGAGTCCAGCATGTCGGACAGAAAGTGCACCGACCCGTCGGCAAAACAGAATTGCGCGCCGTCCGCATGATGGCTGCTGAAGGCGTGCATGTTCGTCGGATGGTTGAGCGGCACCGACACGCACGAACTGACCGTGCTGCCGATGCCCAGCCCGCCCGGACCGCACCAGGACGGCCACTTGGAGGGATCGCTGGCATGCGCGGTGAGCACCGTCCGTTCCCCCAGGGCGATTGTATTGCTGGTCCCATCCTTCACGTCGGCGATCCGGGTCGCACTCAACGCGTAGAACATCCCGTTGTTCAGCTTCTGGAGATGCGTGCCGCCGGAATACGAGAAGAACCCGCGGCAGCACGTGTAATTCGCGGTGGCCACCAACTGCCCGCCCCCCTGGAACTCGCGCAGCTTCAGCATCGGAGAACTCGGGCAACGAAACACGGACAGCTCCATCTGGAGCATCGGGAGCAGCTCCGGAGTGGTGATGACCTGTGACAGCGTGTACCGCGTGGGATCCAGCGTGTTTTGCAGCGGACACTGCTCGATGAACGGCATGAGCAACACGCCCCACGCCCAGCCGCCACTGACCGTCCCCAGGTGGTTGACCGCCATGAAGCCGGGTGGGAAGCACTTCAACGACGAGTGGTAATTGTGCATGGCCAGACCGAGCTGTTTCAGGTTGTTCGCACACTGCATCCGGCGACCGGCTTCCCGGGCCGCCTGCACCGCGGGCAACAGGAGACCGACCAGGATGCCAATGATGGCGATCACCACCAGCAGTTCCACGAGTGTGAACGCAGAGGAATGACGATTTCGATGCATGCGAGTTGTCCTCGACAATAATTGGTGACGGCCCCCGACCGTTCGGGAACCATCCACTGTACCATACGAACTCGTCCGAGACACGTCGCCCGGCCCTTGGTGCGGTGGCTCAGGCTGGTCCGGCGGCCGGGGGTCGCGCCAGCACCACTGCGCCCCGGTGGAGGGAGTCAGTGCTTTGTCACCGTCACCTGATAGACGCCGCGCGCCGCGCCCGGATGCGTGAGCCAGGCTTCGAGTCGCGTGTCACCGGCGGGCAGCTGCAGCGCGTGGAATGCACACGTGCTGGCGGACGCCGCGACGGATGCCTGCCGCTGCGCGGCACCGATCTGGAGCGTGGCGGTGGCCGGCTCAGCCTCGGGGTCGAAATCCAGCAGGATGTCGTAGGTTCCGGCGTCGGCCACATGGAGTTCCCAGTGGCCGATGGAACGCGGCGCCCAGGTGCCCTGTCGCCAATCCTGGCGTGTGAGCACGGTGGGGTTTTCATGAGGCGTGCCGATCCAGATCCGGGGAGGCGCATAATTGTCGGGCCGGGTCGACGAGACGTCGTCGAACCAGGCGTCATAGGCCTGCTTCAGTCGTTCGACGACGTCGGGATGCTGTGCCACCAGGTTCCGGGACTCCTGCGGATCGCTGATCATGTCATACAGCTCGAACTGCGGGTCGCCCTCGAACCGTTCGCGTCCGAAGCCGGTGGAATGCAGCAGCTTCCAGCGCTGATCACGAATCATGAAGTGGTGGTAGCGGACGGGCTCGTCACCGCGGTGGGATTGGATGACAATCGTGCGTTCGGTCCCGGTGGCAGCCCGGCCTTCGAGCAGCGGGAGGAGGCTGATGCCGTCGAAGTGGACGTTGGCCGGACAGGGGACGCCGCACGCATCGAGGATCGTCGGGGTCAGGTCGATGTGGGCCGCCAACTGGTCGCACTCCAGTCCCGCGGCGAAGCGTGCCGGCCAGTGCAGCCACAACGGGGAGCGGATGCCGCCGTCGTGCACTTCGCCTTTCATGCCCCGCCGCTGGCCGACGTAGCGGCGCGTGTTGGGCCCGTTGTCGACCAGGAACAGGACGAGCGTGTCTTCGGTGATGCCCAGCTGGTCCAGCTTGGCGAACACTTTTCCGACATTCTGGTCAATGTTGGTGATCATGGCGGCAATGCGTGTCAGGGAATCGACCTCCTGGGCCAGCTGCTCGGCCGACCGCTGGCCGACGACCAGCCCCGCCAGCTCTTCGGCTTTCGCCCGGTAGTGCTCGAGCAGTTCGGGGGGGACGTCGTGGAACGGATCGTGGGGCGTGTTCGTGGCCACATAGGCGAAGAAGTTCTTGCCGGCGGCGTGCGCTTGGTCGATGAACTCCAACGCGGCGTCAAAATACACGTCGGCGCAATAGCCGGTCGTCTGGACCTGCCGGCCGTTGTGGAACAGGACCGGATTCGTGTAGCGCCGGTTGTTCTCGCGCGGCTCCGAAGGCTGAGCCAGTCCGCCGCCGCGATGCACGAGCGACTGCTGGAAACCCTGATCGATGGGCCGCATGGGATAGCAGTCACCCAGATGCCATTTGCCGAACGCGCCGGTGGCGTAGCCCGCCTGCGCGAGCATCTCCGCCACCGTCGTCTCGTCCGGATCCAGCATGGAGCGGCCGACGTAGGTGTCGATACAGCGTGTGCGGTAGTTGTAGCGCCCGGTCATCAGGCAGGCCCGCGTTGGCGAGCAGACGGGACTCACGTAGAACGTCGTCATCGACGCGCCGCGCTGCGCCATGGCATCGAGGTGGGGTGTCTCGATGGCCTTGTTTCCAGCGATCCCGAAGTCCCCGCTGCCCTGATCATCGGTCATCATCAGGATCACGTTGGGCCGCTCCGCAACTGCGCACAGTCCCGGCGCCATCCAGGCCAGGGGCAGCAACACAAACAGGGTTCTGGTTGGCATGATTGCTCCCGGTTGTTGGGGGTGAGCCGCCGGGGGCCTGCGCGATTCCCGTGTCCGCGGCGTTGTCGGACTGTGATCACCAGCCATTCTAGCTGCGATTGGCCCCCCGTGCACCGT
>DAISIS010000358.1:0-6041 GCA_036821925.1 Pirellulaceae bacterium | reverse complement strand
TGGTGTGACGGCGCTCGCCGGAGAGTTGTGCGATCGGGCATGCGTTCCCGCGGCGAGCTGGTCACATCTACAAGATACTGGGTCGCCGGCTATGCCCATCGCGTAGGCATGAGCAACAGCCGCCTGGTGACGACCGAGGGGGCCTTCTTCCTGTTTGTGGCGCGACGGTATGCTTCGTCTTTCGTGTGGGCCGCTGGTGGCCCGCCTCGTCGCTACACATACGCGGGAATCGTGGCAGGCCGCGTAGCGGGCAACAGAGAATAGCCCAGCAAGTTCGGGCGCGCAGGCACTCAGCGCAGCCCTGGGTCAGCGAGCATGAAGTACGACGACTACCTGGCGGCAGGTTACCCGATCGGCAGCGGCATTGTGGAAGGCGCATGCCGTCACCTCGTCAAGGACCGGATGGAACAGGCGGGGATGCGTTGGCGGATCGCTGGCGCCCAAGCGATCCTGAGTCTGCGAGCCATCTATCTCAACGACGACTGGCGCACGTTCCACGCACACCGAATCCACGCAGAACAAAGCACGCTGTACCCGTACAATAAATCCTTGCCCGATCTTCTAGACTGCGCAGCCTAACGCGAAGTGGTGGTTACAACCATATGCAACGCTGGAGGAACACATCAAAGAGGCCTGACCCCTTTGGTCTCCCCCAGCCCTGGGTCAGCGAGCATGAAGTACGACGACTACCTGGCGGCAGGTTACCCGATCGGCAGCGGCATTGTGGAAGGCGCATGCCGTCACCTCGTCAAGGACCGGATGGAACAGGCGGGGATGCGTTGGCGGATCGCTGGCGCCCAAGCGATCCTGAGTCTGCGAGCCATCTATCTCAACGACGACTGGCGCACGTTCCACGCACACCGAATCCACGCAGAACAAAGCACGCTGTACCCGTACAATAAATCCTTGCCCGATCTTCTAGACTGCGCAGCCTAACGCGAAGTGGTGGTTACAACCATATGCAACGCTGGAGGAACACATCAAAGAGGCCTGACCCCTTTGGTCTCCCCAAGTCTATTTAGCGATGGAACTGCTAGCTGGTGGTGGGGTCGTCGGTCAGGGCGTGGCCGCGGCGGGGGTGATGGTCAAACGCAACGTGACCTGAGTCACCGGCGCTGCCAGGTCGATGCCGATGCGGGTCGGCTGCGTCCCGCTGCGGACATCCTCGTCGATGGTGACGGCATCGATCGTCAGCGGCTGGCCGCCGGAGTCGATCTGGATCTCCACGGCGGTCGGCCCTGCGCCGACCCGCAAGCGGTCGGGGGACACCTGTTCCCAGGCCTCGAAGGTGATCACGGCCGTGCCGAACGTTTCGGGCGTGTCGAACTGGACGTCGTCCGTTACCAGGAGGCTACCGGAGTCGCGCTGGAAGACAAACGTGCGATGGAGCTGTTTGAGTGACGGGACGGGATATGCCGACGAGAGGTCGAACTGCACCGTATCGTGGTCGTCCGCGAGGTCCAGCTGCAGCAGCTTGGCCACGGCATCGTTACCTGTTTTCTGCAGCTGGCCGGCGACGCGCGGCACGGGATGCCCGAACGAGTTCAGCAGGTTGCTCACGTAGCGCTCCGAGCTGAAGGTGCGGCGCGTGTAGGCCTCGGCTCCGGGGTCGACGAGGGTCATGGAGTCACCGATACAGAACACGAACGACCCGAGATCATTGTGGTTGTGGTGTTCTGCGTTGTGTCCTCCTTTGAGTGCCACGCCCACGGGCAGTCCGCTGCGGGTCTGGCCACCGCGGCAGATCAGGATCCCGGCGTCTTCGAACCAGTCGCGGATGCCGGGCGTTTCAGCTGCCGGCGGTGTGGGATCGGGCTTCTGGATGAGGAACGAGAACACGCCGAACTCATCGAGCCACCGCACGGACTCGAGGCCGCCACGTTCCCAGTTCGTGGGTTGCAGTTGGTAGCGGCGGGAGACGTAGGCCATGTAATCGCGGCTGGGTTGGGCCCGGACGCCGCAATCGGCAAACGCTGGATAGACGCCGGGTGTGATCTCAATCCGGCGTGCGAACAGCCCGGCGCTGCGAGCTCTGGGCCGGGCGAACAGGTCGACCTGGCCTCCGGTCGCGCCGTCGAGCATGTGCCCCAGGCGCACGAAGCAGCCGTAGCCGTAGTTCCAGTAGGAGATCCCTTCGCTGCAGTAGCCGTCGGCGGTGAAGCCGCGGAGGAAGTGCGCGATGTACTGCTCGGCGGCGGCCACATAGAAGGCTCTCTCTGCGGGCGGGTCGAGCAGGGCCAGCGCCGTGCCGGTGACGTTGGCCAGGCAGACGGCGTTCCAGTTGTTGGTGACGGTCAGCCAGGCCCGGCTCGGCTGGCCTTGCGTGACCATCTGGGCGTACGGCTGGAAGATGCGGCGCTGCACCTGGTCCCGCACGACGGCCCGCGTCGCTGTATCCAGGCACGCACCCAGGATGTGGTCGGCGGTGGCCAGCTCGCACGCGACCTCCGAGGCGAACAGGTCGATGGTGATCTGCCGCCCCTCAAAATTGTCCAGCGCCCCGTCGTGCGCCGGCAGGACCCACGATTTATCGGCCGCGTAGGAGGCGATCAGCTGCTGGATGGGCTGCCGAAAACGTCCCTGATTCTCCACGCACTCGGCCACGACCAGCGTGCGGAAGGCGCGGAGCTTTTCGAAGTACACCTGTTCGTAGTGCGACCGATTGCCATTCTTGGAGTACTCCAGATACAGGTCGTCCGGCAGCGGCTGGAACGCGGCTTCCGGGACCTTGCCGGCATCCGCCACGACCGACTGATACGCAGGCAGTTGGCTCACCAGTGCCCAGAAGCTGCGGTCGGCAATCGTCGGCGCAGGGCTGTAGGCCTCCGGTGTGAGCCAGGGGATGATCTCGGCGACGCGGGCCGCGTCGGGCGCTTGCGCGTGGGCCAGTGACCGGTCTGCGGCCAGGATGCAGACGAACGCGAACGTAAGGCACAGCCAGACGCGGGTGGTCATGAGGTGACTCCTTCGAAGCTGACGGGCAGCAAAGCGGGATGCAGCGTTCATCCATCTTCGCAGCCCGCGCGGTGCCTGGCAATCATGCGAGTTCACCGTGGTGGTCCACCCTGGGGAACTCCTGCAGGCAGCGGACCCGGCACGCCCATCTTTCAAAGGGGGATGCCGCAGGTTAACCTCAGAGTCCTCGCCGCCGCGCGCGGCAGCAGCCCCCGGGATTCAGCAACCGATTCAGCAAGCGGAGTGACAATCATGCGTAGCATCGTGATGTGTGCAGGCGTCTGCCTCGGTCTCGCGAACGTGCTGGTGGCCGACGAGCCGGATGCCGTCATTGCTGACTTTGAAGGGGCCGATTACGGCGACTGGACCACGACCGGCACGGCGTTCGGGCCTGGCCCGGCGCGCGGCACACTCCCCAACCAGATGGACGTGAGCGGCTATGAGGGGCAGGGTCTGGTCAACAGCTACTTCGAGGGGGACAACGCGACGGGCACGCTCACCAGTCCGCCGGTGACCATCCAGCGCCGCTATATCAACTTCCTGCTCGGCGGCGGCCGGTACCCGGGCGAGGCGTGCATCAACCTGCTGGTCGACGGCCAGGTGGTGCGCACGGCGACCGGGCCGAACGATCGCCCGGGCGGCACGGAACGACTGGACTGGTATACCTGGGATGTCCAGGACCTGGCGGGCCAGCAGGCGGTGATTCAGATTGTCGACCAGCGGCAGGGAGGCTGGGGGCACATCAATGTGGATCAGCTTGTCCAGAGTGATCGCAAGCGGCAGGCGGAGCCGCAGAGTCGCCGACTGGTGTTAGCTCAGCGCTACCTGCATCTGCCGGTGCAGAACGGCGCGGCGGCCGTGCGGATGAAGGTGACTGTGGGGAACACGATTGTCGACGATTTCGACATCGAACTGGCACCCGGCGCTCCCAGCTTCTGGGCGTTTCTGGACATGGCGCAGTACCAGGGACAGGAGGCGGTCATTGAAGTGGATCGCCTGCCGGGCGATTCGCAGGGGTTGGCGCAGGTCCGGCAGGACGACGCCATGCCCGGTGCGGCGACGCTCTATCAGGAGAAGTACCGGCCGCAGTTCCACTTCTCCCCCTGCATCGGCTGGAATAACGATCCCAATGGCCTGGTGTTCTACAAAGGGGAGTGGCATCTCTATTTCCAGCACAATCCGTACGGCTGGAACTGGGGCAACATGCATTGGGGGCATGCGGTCAGTACCGATCTGGTCCACTGGACACAGCTGCCGATCGCCATCTACCCCCGCCAGTTCGGTGACTGGGTGTTCTCCGGCGGTGCGGTCGTCGACCGCGGCAACACAGCGGGCTTCAAGTCGGGAACGGAAGACGTCATCGTCGCTTCGTACACGAGCACCGGGCGCGGCGAAGCCATCGCCTACTCGAACGACCGGGGGCGGACGTTCACCGATTATGAAGGCAACCCGGTCGTGAACCACCAAGGGCGCGATCCGAAGATCATCTGGTACGAACCTGGCCAGCATTGGGTGATGGCCGTGTACGATGAGGAAGGTGCCGGCGATCAGCTCCAGCAGCGGATTGCCTTCTACACTTCCACCGATCTGAAGAGCTGGACGCTGCAGAGCAAACTCGACAGGTATTTCGAATGTCCGGAGATCTTCGAGTTGCCGGTCGATGGGAACAGCCAGAACACGCGCTGGGTGGTCTATGCGGCCGACGGTGCGTATCAGCTCGGCCAGTTCGACGGCAAGGCCTTTACCCCCGACCGGCCGGACAAGACGCGTTTCAACTGGGGGAACTGCTTCTATGCCTCGCAGACCTACAGCAACGTTCCACCCGAGGACGGACGGCGCATCCAGATCGCCTGGGGCCAGATCGGGCATCCGGACATGCCGTTCAACCAGCAGATGAACTTCCCGGTCGAACTGACGCTCCGCACGACTGAGGAGGGGGTGCGGCTGTGTGCGAACCCCGTGCGGGAAGTCTCTCGGCTGCACGGCAAGTCCTTCGCGCTCGAGCAGATCACGTTGACGGGCGGCGCGGATCCGCTGGCCGGCAGGCGGGGGGAGCTGCTGCACATCCAGGCCGTGCTCGAGCCGGGCGATGCGCAGCAGGTTGTGCTCGACCTGCGGGGCGCGCAGATCGTGTACGATGCGGCCGCGCAGACGCTCAGTTGTCGGGACAAGCAGGCGCCGCTGCCGGCAGTCGACGGCTGCGTGCAGCTGGAGATCCTGGTGGATCGCCTGTCCATCGAGATCTTCGGCAACGGCGGCCGCATCTACATGCCGATGGGCATGGTGCTGGACGTGGACAATACCTCGCTCGGCATCACCGCACAGGGCGGCGCCGCGACGATTCGGTCGCTGACCGTCCACGAAATGCAGTCGGCGTGGCGACGATAGTCGGGATGGTTACGGGATGGCCAGGGGACGCCGCTAGGGATTGGCTGCCCCTGACGCATGGGTGGCGATGAACTCCACGATTGGTGTACAGTCCTCCAGTCCGTGTGGATGGTGACCGACGCCAGGCTTGGCGATGAGCGTGATGTGGCCGCCGAGCTGCCGGTACCGTTGGGCGACGATGCCGGTGTTTTCGTCCCACGGCACGACCTCGTCGGCGTCTCCATAGACGTGCAGCAGCGGCACATTGGCCTGCGCCAGGGGGGCCAGGTTGTCGATCGGATTTCCGGCGTAGGCCAGTGCCTGCGCGTCATCGGCGAAGCCGTATCGTGCGAGCACCAGCTGCCAGTCGCGGGGGCTGCCCGGGCCCTGGCCGCGGCCGCCCGGCCAGCTCTTGAAGTCGCACACCGGCGCGTCCGCATAGATGCAGGCGACTTTGTCAGGATTGGCTGCCGCCCAGTTGTAGCAGTAGAGTCCGCCCCGGCTCAGTCCCACCAGCGCCGCCTTCCGGGCGAAGCCGTACTTTGCCGTCAGCTCCTGGTAGAACGCATTCCAGTGGGTGACCGCTTGCGGGCATCCCAGCATGTCGGGCACGCTCACGTACACGAGGTGGAACCCGCGCTCCAGCAGCGCGATAGCGGGCGCCGGCTGATGGCCGAAGAACTCGCCATGCCAGACCCAGGCGCGGCCCTGCGCCGCGC
>DAISIS010000357.1:0-6079 GCA_036821925.1 Pirellulaceae bacterium | reverse complement strand
GGCCGGCAGATCCACTGCTGGGTGATCTATCCGCCCGACTTCGATCCGCACAAGAACCAGAAGTGGCCGCTGATCACCTATTGCCAGGGGGGGCCGCAGTCGCAGATTGGCCAGTGGTTCTCGTACCGCTGGAACTTCCACCTGATGGCGGCCCACGGCTATGTGGTCGTGGCACCCAATCGCCGTGGCCTGCCGGGATTTGGCAGCGCGTGGAACGATCAGATCAGTGGCGACTGGGGTGGTCAGGCGATGCAGGACATCCTGGCCGCCACCGATGCGATGATGGTCGAGCCGTACATCGACGCGGAGCGGATGGCGGCGGTGGGCGCGAGCTTCGGTGGCTATTCGGTCTACTGGCTGATGGGCCACCACCAGGACCGTTTCTGCTGCATGATCGCCCATGCCGGAGTCTTCAACCTGGAGTCAATGTACGGCGCCACCGATGAGATCTGGTTCTCGAACTGGGATCTGGGCGGACCGTATTGGCAGGATGCCCAGGTCCGGCAGGCGTACGATCGCTTCTCACCCAACCGTTTCGTAACGAACTGGCGCACACCGCTGCTGGTCGTCCACGGCGAGAAGGACTTCCGAATTCCGGTGACGCAGGGGATGGAGGCATTCACTGCCGCGCAGCTCAACGGCGTGCCCTCACGCTTCCTCTATTTCCCCTCAGAAGGGCACTGGGTGCTCAGTCCCCAGAATGGTGTCTTGTGGCATCGCGTCTTCTTCGACTGGCTGGACCGTTACTGCAAGCCCTAGACGATTTGCCAGAAACTGGGTGCCCGCGGCGAAACCTTGCCGCGCGCCGGGTGTTTAAGAGCTTATTGGATCAAACCTTGATCCTCCAAGACGGGCCGCTCGGGAGTTCTCACCTCCCGAGCGGCTTTTTGCCAACTTCCCGAAAGGGCCGGGATCGCTGACGGCGCGTATCGTAAGCCCACTGCGGCGGCGAAATCAAGCGGTTTTGCTGCATTCTTGAGTGGTGGGTTGGGCCGCGTCCGCCTGGTCGCGTTATGCATGCGTCTCGCTGCACTTGTTGGTGCCAGCGGCATGGCGGCGCGGCCACCAGACGTCCCCTGTGTGCAGATGTCGTCGCGAAGGCCGGTTGATCGGGAACACTGCAAGGGGACGGCAGGTGGGTAGTCGCAGGCTGCGCTGGGGGTTCGCTTCCCTGTGGGTCGTCATGGGATTGGCGACGATGTGGTGTATCGGAGTCGGCATCCGGTCGCAGTTCTTGGCCGGCTCACCTCAGTCCGACGCTGCGCGGCACCAGCGGCCGGCGGCCAATCCGGAGCTGATTGCCCTGGATATGGAGGTCAACCGTCCGGGGATCGAGAATCCTGCCTGGCACGACCCGCAGGACACGCGCATCCGCAAGTCGTTGAATGTGATCGGCATCGTTGTGCATGGGCACGCCTATGCCTACTCGATCCCGGCGCTGTCGGTCCCCACGAGCGCCGCGAGCTTTGCGGAGCTGTGTTCCTTCACGCAGCGCCACGTGGTGAATCACCTGCTGGGCGACACCGCCGTGAGTGTCACGTACTGCGACGTGGCCAGGAGTGTCCGCGTGTTGAAGGCGGAGCATCAGTCGGCGTCATTGCCGCTCGGGGTCGCCGGTGCGAGCCGCGGACAGATCGTGCTCTCCTATGACGGTACGTGGTATCGGCAAGACAGCGCCAACCTCCCGCTCGCCGATCATGCGTACGAGGTGACCTACTGGGGTGACTGGGTCTCGCGTCATCCCACGTCCCGGATCTATCTGGGACCTGACGATATCAAGTGACCTCGCGCCGGACTTCCGCGAACTTCTCCAGGGCGAAGACCAGGTCGTCGTGCGAATGCGCCGCGGAGATCTGGGTGCGAATGCGTGCTTTGCCCACCGGCACGACCGGGTAGGAGAAGCCGGTCACGTAGACGCCTTTCTCCAGCAGGGCATCGGCCGTGCGGCCGGCCAGTGCGGCGTCATAGAGCATGACGGGCACGATCGGATGTTCGCCGGGCAGCACGTCGTAGCCCACGCTGGCGATCTCGGCGCGGAAGAACTGCGTGTTGCGTGCCAGCTGGTCGCGGAGTTGTGTCGATTCCAGCAGCAGGTCCAGTGCGGCGATCGACGCTGACGCGATGGGCGGAGGCAGGGAATTCGAGAACAGGTACGGCCGGGAACGCTGCCGCAGCAGGTCAATCAGCACGCGCCGCCCGCTGGTATACCCGCCGCTGGCCCCGCCCAACGCCTTGCCGAGCGTGCCGGTGAGCAGGTCGATCCGATCCATCACGCCGTGGTACTCGGGTGTGCCCCGTCCTCGCGGGCCCAGGAATCCGACGGCGTGCGAATCATCCACCATCACCAGGGCATCGTACTTGTCCGCCAGTTCGCAGATTCCCGGCAGATTGGCGATGTAGCCGTCCATGGAGAACACGCCGTCCGTGGCGATCATCCGGAAGCGGGCGTGCCGAGCCTGCTGGAGCTGCTGCTCCAGGTCGGCCATATCGTTGTTCCGGTACCGGAACCGCTGCGCCTTGCAGAGCCGGATGCCGTCGATGATGCTGGCGTGGTTGAGTTCATCCGAGATGATGGCATCCTCGGCCGCCAGCAGGGTCTCGAAGAGTCCGCCGTTGGCATCGAAACACGAGGTGTACAGGATCGTGTCTTCGGTTTGCAGGAACTCGCTGATCTTGGCTTCCAGCTGCTTGTGGATGGTCTGGGTGCCGCAGATGAAACGGACCGAGGACAGCCCGTAACCCCAGCGATCGAGTCCTTCGTGCGCGGCCCGGATGACCGTCGGGTGTTCCGCCAGTCCCAGGTAGTTGTTGGCGCACATGTTCAACACCAGCTGCCCGTCCCCCACCCGGATGTGCGCATTCTGCGGGGTCGTGATCACCCGTTCGGCCTTGAACAGTCCGCGGGCGCGGATCTCGTCGAGTTGCTGCTGAATGTGCTGCGTGATCGAATCGTGCATGGATCCACCTTGTGGCCGCGCGACGCCAGGCTGGACTACAGCGGATCATTCCAGTACAGGATCACTTTGCCGGACTTGCCGGACCGCATGGCTGCGAAGCCCTGTTCGAAGTCCGTGTAATGGTACCGGTGTGTGATGATGGGGCGGATGTCGAGGCCGCTCTGCAGCATCACGGTCATCTTGTACCAGGTTTCGTACATCTCGCGCCCGTAAATGCCTTTGATCGTGAGCATGTTGAACACGACCGTGCTCCAGTCGATGGCAATGTCCTCGGCCGGAATCCCCAGCATGGCGATCTTGCCACCATGGCACATGTTGTGGAGCATGTCGCGGAAGGCGGCCGGGTTGCCCGACATCTCCAGTCCCACGTCGAAGCCTTCCTGCATGTGCAGCTGCCGCTGGACGTCTGCCAACTGCGTCTGCCGCACATCCACCGCCAGCGTCGCGCCCAGCCGCTGGGCCAGCTCCAGGCGATAGGGATTGACGTCCGTGATGACGACATAGCGCGCGCCGGCATGCCGCACGATCGCCGCCGCCATCGCGCCAATCGGGCCGGCGCCGGTGATCAGGACGTCTTCGCCCAGCACGGGGAATGACAGCGCCGTGTGCACGGCATTGCCGAACGGATCGAAGATGGCCGCCACGTCGCGATCGATGGCCGGGTCGAGCAGCCACACGTTGGTCATGGGCAGCGCCATATACTGGGCAAAGGCCCCCGGCCGGTTGACGCCGATCCCCTTCGTCGCTTTGCACAAGTGCCGGCGGCCGGCCAGGCAGTTGCGGCAGCGGCCGCACACGACATGCCCCTCGCCGCTCACGATATCCCCCGGCCGGAAGTCGGCCACATTCGAGCCGACCGCGACGATCTCCCCCACAAACTCGTGCCCCACAACCATCGGGACGGGAATGGTCTTCTGCGACCAGGCGTCCCAGTTGTAGATATGTACGTCGGTCCCGCAGATGCCCGTGCGCCCGACTTTGATCAGCACGTCATTGATGCCGATCTGAGGTTCCGGCACGTCTTCGAGCCACAGTCCCGGGGCCTTCTCCCGCTTCACCAACGCCTTCATAGACTGCTCTGCCACTGGAGAGACGATGGCCCGGGCGTGCCTTGGCAACAGCCCGCTGGGCCTGGCTCAGGATCATCAGGTTGCCAATACCGCTACGCTATCGCGTCGGGAGGCCAGCCACAAGCGGGGCCCGCGGAAAAGGACGCGGGCGGTGGCCGCCGCGACCGCACGGCTCGCTTTCCTGGCGGCCATCGGGTAGGCTTGAGTCACGTTTTCTGAGACGCGCCCGAAGCGTGGGCGAACACGCATGGTTCTACGGCAGATCACCGCCATGGCAGACGCGACTCCTTCTCCGGCCGACCGTTTTCGCGACGCGTACGAGAACCAGCCTGCGTGGGAAATCGGGCGTCTGCAGCCGGCGCTGGCGGCCGTCGCCGACCGCATCCAGGGTTCCATCCTCGATGCCGGCTGCGGCACGGGGGACTGCGCCCTGTTCTTCGCCGAACGCGGCCACGAAGTCTATGGCGTGGATTTCGTCGCCGACGTGATCGCGCTGGCCAGGACCAAGGCGGCCGACCGCGGCTTGCAGGCCCACTTCCTGGTCCTGGACGCGACGAGTCTGGACCAGCTGCCCCGTTCGTTCGACAACGTCATTGACAGTGGCCTGTTCCACGTATTGTCCGACCCGGACCGCACGCGATATGTGGCCGCGATCCAGCGTGTGCTGCGGCCGGGTGGTCGCCTTTGGCTGCTGTGCTGGAGCGACCAGGAACCGCCCAAACCGGGGCCGCGCCGGATCTCGCGCCGCGAACTGCAGGAGGCCTTCGCGGCGGGCTGGACAATCGAGTCTCTCGAAGACGTGCGGATGGAGGCGGCCGCTCACGTGCCGCCCGGGACCTTCGACCCAGGGGGGCCACGCGCCTACCGTCTCGTCGCCTGCCGCACGTAGCTGTGCAGCCCGGCGGCGCGCGGCGGTCGGGGCGCGGGCACGCCCCGCCCTAGCGGCTGCGCGGCACCGTCGTATTCTTGGACGTGCGCGGCGGCTGCGCCCCGCGCCGCGACTGTTCCGGTGCGCTGCTCATGACGCTGGCCCGCTCGAACTGCTCGACCTTCTTCTGGTATTCGACCAGCGACGCCCGCTCAAACTGCTCGGCCTTGGTGAGCATCGCCTGGTCGTTGGCCGCCAGCCCCTTCTCGCGGAGCTGGGCCGCATACTCCAGCCGCTTTGCCAGCAGCTGTTCTTCCTTCGCGATGAGCATCTGCAGGCTGCGGATGCGCCCGTGCATCTGCTGTTCCTCGGCGGCAGCTGCCTGCCGGCCCGCGGCCGCCCGCCGCTTCTCTTCTTCCGTTACCTGGATGTTCTCGAACGTCCGCACGACCTTGGGCGTGGACTCCGCCAGCGGGTCATCGGTCAGGTTCTCTGTCGTCGGCTGATCGAACTCGGCTGGTTCCGACGCCACGACCGCCTCGTCCGTGGGCACTGCCCGGACCGGTGCAGGCTCCTCCGGCGGTGCTCCGGCACGCATCCAACGGGTCTCGCCAGAGCGTGTGGGCTCAGTAGGGGTGGCCTCGGCACCTGCCGTGTCGACCAGCTTCTTGACCACGCGTTTCGGGTTTGTGTTGACTACGCGTCCTTCCGGTTCCTTGGCCGCTGCCGTCGAACTGAGCACCAGACTCGCGCCGACCACCAACACCGATGCTCCAAACAGACGTCGCATATTGCGTCTCCCGTCGAAGAAGATTTCGAATACACCTGTCATGCGAGATCGGTGATAATCGCGACAATCTTAAGGTTTAGTCCGATTAGCCACCTGCAGAAATATGGAGAAGTGTGCGGGTCGGTCAGACTGGGCAGGCCGGGCGAGTGGCGAAGAGCTGTCTGCGGTCGCGCTACGGTCGCTGCCGGATGTATTCCCGAATACCGTCGGCCAGCCGAGCGACCAGGGGAGCCAGCTGCCGGGCCAGCGGCTCGGCGCCGTCGAACGTGCCCTGTCTGCCCAGCTGCTCCAGCTGATAGGCGATGTCCGTCGCCTGCTGGAATGCATAGCGGGCGACCATGCCTTTAAGTCGATGGGCGGCCAGCTGCAGCCGGTGCGCATCGCGCTGTTGGAT
>DAISIS010000356.1:0-6096 GCA_036821925.1 Pirellulaceae bacterium | reverse complement strand
TGTCCCAGCACCTGCAGTAGAGGATGCACCTCCACCCCTTGCTGCGCGGCGTGGAGTGCCAGGTCCCGGGACTCCTCCGACGTCAATCCCTCGGCCGGCGCAATGTCCGGGAACGCCTTGTATTTGTAGACGTGCTCGATGTACAGCTCCAGCTGATTCAGCTTGCCCTCCGCCAGTACCTCGGCCAGCCGCTTGAGCGTTGCCGGATGCGGCACCTGTCCGCGGGAAATATCCTGCTGCACGCCGCGGTACCTGAGCGACGGCCAATCATGAATGATCAGGCCGGGAAGCCGCGTGCGGTCGGCTGCGATCTGGGCCAGAGTGGTGATGCCATGTCGCAACCCGGCAGCCGTGCGTGCCGCCAGCGTCACGCCGCGCTGGTCCACCGCCAGCGCGTAGCCTTGGTCGCCCAGCAGATCCCATGTAGCCGCGTCAACCTGGAGCGCTGGCGGGAACCCGGCCGGCGCCGCCGCCTGAATCAGCGAGACGACCGGGCCGGCCGTAGCCGTTTCCAGCAGCGGCAGCTGGACGCCGGCGGCCGCCGCCAGGCGGTCGGCACAACGCTGCGCCAGCTCGCGCGACACGTCGTGCGCGACGATGCCCGGGCTGAGCGACAGGTCAAACGACTGACCTGGCAGCTCTGTGACCGCCTTGGGAGGAGCGAGGACCCAGGTGTCCAGCCGGGTGAGTACGGCGGCCACATCCTGTGGCGCAGTAATCTTGTCCGCCGCCACAGCCCGCCCCCTCGGTCCACAAACCAGTGCGGCCAGGACCACAGCGATCACTGTACCGTTGAGTTGCTTCATGATCTCATCTCCCTGCGTGCCGGTGGCATCGACGCCCCGCCTGGTGCCGGACAGGGCCTTGAACACGGACTCAGACCTGTCATCATCATAACCGAGGAGCTGACGACATGAGAGTGAACCTGACACAACGTGTAGTGGCGGCCGCAGCGGTGATCCTGAGCGTGAGCGGGGCAGGGCGCCCCGCATACGGCGGGGGGCCTGATCCGGCGAAAACAGACTGGCTCGTGCAGGCCCGCTGGGGCGTGATGACGCACTACCTGGGTGCGGCGCCGAGCTCCGCCGGCGGTGCGGAACTCACGGCAGAAATGTGGAACGCACAGATCGATGCGTTTGATGTCCAGGGGCTGACAGACCAGCTGGCTTCGACCGGTGCCCGGTACCTGTTGTTTACGATCGGCCAGAACTCCGGTCATTACTGTGCACCCAATGCCACGTACGACAAGCTGGTGGGGATCCACCCCAGCAAGTGCTCGCGGCGCGACCTCATTGCGGACCTGGCTCAGGCGCTCAAGGGCAAAAACATCCGGCTGATGGTCTACCTGCCCAGCGGCGCACCGGCAGCCGACAACGTGGCGCGGCAGAAGCTCCAGTGGCGCTGGGGCAGCCCGGGGGGCTGGCAGCTGCCGGGCGAACCGGTGGGCGGCCGGCTGGTCGAGTTCCAGCGGAACTGGGAGGCGGTCATCCGCGAGTGGTCCGAGCGGTGGGGCCGGGATGTGTCAGGCTGGTGGCTCGATGGCTGCTACTTTGCCGACGAGATGTACCGCTTCGAAGACGAACCGAACTTCGCCAGTTTCGCCGCAGCGCTCAAGGCCGGCAATCCGGACGCGCTGGTCGCGTTCAATCCGGGCGTGCTCGTCCCCGTCACCGCGCTCACCAGGCATGAAGACTACACCGCCGGCGAAGTGGATCTGAGCCGCCTGCCCGACGCCGTGGCCCAATGCCCCGGCCGCTGGCTGCCGTGCGAAGGATCGCGCGTCCAGTTCCATATCCTGACCTTTCTCGGCTCCTCCTGGTGCCAGGGGGAACGGCCGCAGGAAACGGACGAACAGATCATTCGCTACACCCAGACCGTGGCGGCCCAAGGTGGCGCGATCACCTACGACGTCCCCGTGGCCAAGAACGGCTTGATCCCCCAGCCGTTTGTCGACCAGCTGCGCGCGGTGGGGCGTGCCCTGAAGTGACGCCTGCCGCGGCCCCCATGTCGGTGCCAGCGGCGATCCGTCGTTGTACGGACCGCATTCAGATTTGACGTCGGCCTGGCACTGAAATGAGGGGATGTCGGTCATGGCAAGCATCGCTTCTGTTGCAGAATACCGGTTGCCGCCTATGCAGCTCAGCAGGCGGCTGGCGCCCAGTTCCGCGCACAAACCGACACGCGTTTGGACCTGGCGCACGATCGCCGACACCGCCAGTGGGATGGTCTTCCTCGCCGCCCTGGGTTGGCAGGTCTGGCGCGTCAGCGGACAGTTGTGGGAGCTCAGCATTCGGACGGTGGCAGCAGGCGGAGGTTACCTGTTCTGAGCTGCCTGGGCCTGCTGAATCCTCACAGGTGCTCGTCGAACCAGCCGACAAACTGAGTTGTCTCGTCGCGCAGCGGTTTGTTCCAGCCATGCTGCTGTCCTTCGGCAACGACCAGGCGGCAGATGGCGCCCACTTCCTGCATACGCTGCGCGAAGACCTGAGACTGTTGGATCGGCACGAGCACGTCCTTGTCGCCGTGAAACAGCAGCGTGGGGGGGGCTTGCGCCGTGACGTGGACAAGCGGCGAGAGGTCGCGCAGCGCTTCGCGCCGCTTGGACGCCGGCATCGGCGTGAAGCACCCTGTCGCGCCATCCCAGGTGCGGAAGTCGAACACGGCCTCCAGCCGCAATCCTCGCTCGCGGACATGCTCTGACATCAACCTGTTCGGCGCCCCGTAGTTGACCAGATCGGCATTCGGATAGTACGCCACTACGGCCTGTATGTGGGAGGCTTCGCGATCCACCGGGTCTGCGGCCAACGGGTCCCCTGCGCACGCTGATGCGGCCGCCAACAACGCCAGGTATCCGCCTGACGAGATGCCGGTCACGCCGATGCGATCCGGTTCCGCGCCGAAGCGGTGCGCATGGAACCGCACATACCGCACGGCACGTGGCAGGTCGTCCTGGACCTCCAGCATCGTGTACTTCGGCTGGCTCCGGTGCATGACGGCAAAGACCACGTACCCGCGCTCGACCAGGGTGCGGATCTTGCGCATGAAGAGCGGCATACGTCGATATTCGATGCCCGACCACAGCCCGCCGCTGACAACCTGAATGACCGCAGCGCCGTTCCGGCCGTGCCGGGGCGTGTACACGTCCAGGACCAGCGCCATGCCATCCTTGCGGCCATAGATGACGTCGACCGTCCGGTCGGACATATCCCGCAGTTCGTCTTCCTGCGCCTCCATGAATGACTGCATGGCCGGGCCGGGCCGGCCATCCATCGTGGCCAGTATCCCCGGTGCGACAGCACCCTCCGTCTTCGTCATCACACACATCCTCGCTCGACAGCCAGGTTCACGTCAAAGCCTCGCACGGCCTGCCCCGCCGCGCCGCGCCCGCCTGCGGGGCGGCGACCGCGAGCCGCTCCCGCCAGATGGTGCCCGACATTCTCCTGATCGCCGACGTAACCGTCAACCTGCAAGCTCCCGCAGCAGCGCCATCGCCTGATCACAACAGTTTGTGGTGCGTACCACACTCCCGGTCACCGTGGAGGGCAACACCGTCGCCATCCACGTCTGGTTCGACTGATGTCTGACGCCGGACGGCACGCGCGGTGCCAGGGACCGGCGCCGGACCTGCCAGCGCTGACGCGCTCAACCTGCTCCTCTGTGCAGGCCGGTCTTCAGCTCGTGAAACAGCCGGACGATTTCTTGGAACGGAGTGGCGTAATAGCCCTGGTAGATTTCGCCCCGTTTGAGCGTTTCGTAGAAGCTCGCCAGGGCGCCATCGCGGGCCGCGTGCTGGGAGTTGGCTTGCAGGATCACCAGATCGCTGCTGAATCCGCGGAGGCAATCGGTCCGGGCCGTGCGGAGAATCTCCTCGAGGGCCAACCGATTGCGTCCCGCGGGGAGGGGCATGTTCTTGGCCGCGTCGTCATAACCGGGATACGCCCCGTGCGGCGTGGCCGAATAGTCCCAGGCCACAACGATCAGATCCCAGGCCACCCCCCGGTCCGCTTCGTTGCGCAGGGCCACCCAGTTCCGTAACGACTCGGCGCCGCAGCCGGGGGCGCGCCAGTCGTCGTGGCTCTTGCCATGGCACAGCCCGCTCCACGTATCCTGCACCGCGGCCACAAACGGCGGTTCGATCTTCTCGTCCGGCTGGATGCCCACGCGGATCAGTCCGGCGGGGTATTGTGCGGCCAGGTACTCGAGCGATGCGCCTTGATCCCGCTCCGGATACACATCGTAAACCGCCAGCTCTGCCGCGCTGACGGTCGCCTGCAGGAACGTGACGAAGCGCCGCAGTTCAGCAGGTGCAAACACGCTGCTCTGCTGCTTGTCGTACATCCGCAGCACAAGAGTCGGTACCAGCTGCACGGTGGCAGGACAGTGTTTGCGCCACCAGCCGAATACCTGTTCGGCCGCCTCCAGGGGACACTCCTGGTGATAGACCAGATAGAGTCGGTTGGCCGCATAGTCGTCGGTCAGCAGGCGAGCTGCATTCGAGATATCCTGCTCCGTCGGTGTTGCACATGGCGGGTGATCGGGCCCCCAGTATCCCCGCGGCACCGACGTCAGTGAGGCATGCAGCCAGAACGACCGCTCCAGCGCTGCCCGAGCCGGCGGCTGCTCGCCCGCCAAGCCCGCAGGACTGGCGCACAGCAACAGACCGCAGAGGAACCAGGATGAGTGACAGCAGGCGTTCATGGGGACGGGCAAACCTCACAGCAGGATGTCGCACCACAGAGCCCGGTTTGCCCCGCATTCCGGAGCGCACGAGCGACCGCCTCCAGTATAACGCTGGGCGGCTGGGACCACACGCAGGCTCGTGTCGCGTCGCTGGTTTCCCTGCGCAGTATCTGGTATGAATGACGTCAGGGTGGTGCATCAACCGGACCGATCCGGGCCCAGGCGCCGACGGGATTGACGGGATCCGGCGGGAGCCATCACGATGCACAGGAAATGTGATGGGCGGGTGTCTGTTTTCTGGATGACCGTTGCGGGAGTTACAGCTATGCGGCGATTGAAGGTGTACAGCGAAGTCTGTTCTGTCGGGTTTGCTGTCGGGTTGTGCGCGATGTTGCTGGCGTCGACGGCATTGGCTCAGTCCGATGACACCACGCTCCTCGAATGGCGGTTTGACAAGGCCGACGACTTCCGCGGCTGGACCATCGGCGGGCTGATTGCGGACGGCTCGGTTCGCGACGGGGCGTTGCACGGCCGCGCGACGGGCAGCGATCCGATTCTCTTCTCGCCGTTGTTCGAGGTGGCGGCCCGTCCGACCCAGTATGTCGAGTTCTGTGTGAAGGGCACCGCCCCATCCGTGGCCGAGCTGTACTGGACGGAGACGCTCGAAGGGCAGTACGGTGGTTTCGGCCCCGCGAAGCACCGCCAGTTCCACATGCAGGGCGACGGCCAGTATCACGTCTATCGCATCTGGCCGTTCTGGCACGCGGCGCAGAAGATCATCCGGCTGCGTTTCGACCCGCCCAATGCGGGCGAGTTTGACATCCAGTGGATCCGAATCGCAGAGCAGCCGGCGCCAGCCAGGTCGGCCACCAAGGCCTGGACGCAGCAGGAGATTCAGGACCAGTGGTCGGCCGCGGACGATGTGGAAGGGAGCCCGCAGGCGCCGATTCTGTTGAGCCCCCTGCTGGCCATCCGTGCTGCAGATCATCCCTTTGTGTGTGTGCGGATGGCGACCAGCAGCGCGGGGAGCGGCCGGTTGTTCTGCGCATCGAGCCAGCACTTCGGCTGGGACAGCATCGCATTCACCCTGCGTCCCGACGGCCACATGCACTCCTACAATCTCACGCTCGACGGGCTCCCGGCCTGGCAGGACGACATCATTGTGCTTGGTCTGCAGGTGCCGTCCGCACCGGGTGACCGCACGCAGGTCGAATCGGTCGAAGTGGCGGCCGAGCCGCGTGGGCCGGCAGAGCTGGAGATCAGCTACTTCGGCCCTGTCGACGGCATTCAGCGCGCGGGGCGGCCCACGCGGGTGAGCTGCACATTGCGGAATCTGGGGGGTGAATCTGCTCAGCAGGTCACAGTCACGCTCGCCGTGCCGGCTGACGTCAAGGTGCTCGGCGACGCCGTGCAGCG
>DAISIS010000355.1:0-6143 GCA_036821925.1 Pirellulaceae bacterium | reverse complement strand
CAAACTCCGGACGTAGCGGCGGAGCGCCTGCACTCCGCCGCTACCTTCTCTCCTCTCTCCTCTCTCTCCTCTCCCCTCTACTCCCCCGCAGGGGGCGGCGCCGCAGCGCGAGTCTTGCTCCGTTCGATGGATTGAAGTGCCAGGTAATTGTCACCGAACCTGTCCATGTTGTCGAGTTCGGTATCGTACTGGTCGTAGTGCCGCTCCTCGTCGGCCACGAGGTCTTCGAACAGCTTCTTGGAGACGCTGTCGGCGTGGTTGCCGCACTCGTTGGCCCAGCGGTTATAGTCCAGGGCGCTGTGCTCTTCCATCTTTCTGGCCAGCTTGAGCATGTCGCCCGTCGCCTGGACCTTCTCGACCTCTCCCGCCGCGACCATTTCCACATCACCCTTGAGGAACAGGATGCGTTCCGCGAGGCGTTCGACGTGCAGCATCTCCTCGATCGCCGTGCGTCTGAACAGCCCGGCCAGCAGGTCGTAGCCCTGGTCGTCGCAGTGGAAGTGGAAGTACATGTACTGGTGCACGGCCGTCAACTCGTCGGCCACGGCCTTGTTCAACAACTCGACGCTTTTCTCGTGCATGTGCAATTCTCCTGCCGCGTGTGTGGAAAAGCCCTCGCCAGGTTTCGCGTGGGGCGGATCCAGGCCCGATGAGGGTGAACGATAGGCCAAATGGTCTGGCCCGTCAACGATGGCGTCACGGATTGCCGAGCACGACCGCCCGGCTCAAGTTGATGTGGGGCCGCGCGCGCACCGCCCAGCCGCTCGCGGCCGCCCCGTGCACCATGGCTTCAAACCGGCGCGCGGTGACATGCCCCTTCGGTTCGACCACCAGGAGCTGTCCGGGCGGTCGTACGCAGCGGCGCAGCTCACCGAGCAGCCGTGGGAGATCGGGGACCTCGTGGACCGAGTAGAACGCCAAGGCAAAATCGACCGGTTCGGCGATGCCCAGCGCGGTGCGAGCGCAGCAGTGGGGCGTGATCCGTTCCGCCACACCTGCCGCGCGGGCGCGCTTGATCAGCACGTCCAGCATTTGTTGTTGGAGATCGACGGCGATCACCCGCCCCGTGGTGCCAACGAGCCTGGCCAGGGCGATTGCGAACAACCCCATGCCGCAGCCGAAATCCAGGACGGTCATGCCCGGCTGGACGTAGGGGCTGAGGATCTGCTGAGGATTGTGCAGCCACCGCCGCAGCGCGTTGTCGATGAAAAAGCCGCCCCACCACGGGCATACATGTCCGGCCATAGTCACCTTTGGGGAAATCGACGAGCATCTGGGGCCGCTCCGGCTGCGGAGGTCGATGCCGCAGCAGATTCTCCTTCAGCGCTGCGCGGGCACGGCGCTCCGCGCAGCCCGCTTCTGCTCCAACAGCCACTTGTACAGCTCCGGATCGTTGTACGCCTGGGTCCACGAGTCGTGATCGGCCTCCGGATAGACAGTGAATTTCACCTGGTTGTTGAGCTGCCGCAGCGCTGCAACCATCTCCTCCGATGCTGACAACGGCACGACCGAGTCCTTGGCGCCATGGAAGACCCACACAGGTATCTGCGGAAAACGACGGACACTGCGCGCATCGCCACCTCCACAGATCGGGACCAGTGCGGCAAAGCGATCCGGCGCGAAAGCGGCCAGCGACCAGGTGCCATAGCCCCCCATACTCAGGCCCGTCACGTACACCCGGTCCAGGTCGACCTTGTACTTCTCCGCAACTTCGTCCAGCAGCGCCGCCAGCGCATGCGGCTGCCACCACTCGCCGCTCGGACACTGCGGCGACACGACGATGAACGGGAACTGCTTGCCTTCCGCAATCAGCTTGGGCGGGCCATGCACCTGCACACGCTGCAGATCAGCGCCCCGTTCTCCCGCGCCATGCAGGAACAGCAGCAACGGCCAGGACTCCTGCTGCGCATAATCGGCGGGCAGATACAGCAGGTAACGCAGAGTCACTTTGACCGTCCGCTCCAGCGTTTGCGGCTGTTGCTGGCCCGGTTGGGGTTGCTCGTCATCGTCGGCCCGTGCGCCGGGCACAGCCAGCCACATAGCAGCGGCACAGGTCACAACCGTCAGCAGGCGTCTCCACTGCTTCATCATCAATCTCCACGCAGGGGTGCTCGAATGCGTAACCCCCATTGTACCGCCCGGCGCTGCCCGGGAAACTGGACAGCTCGGGAAGCCGGATAGCACGGCGCGGCCACCAACGGTCCGGAAACCACTCATCACGTCCGGGAGTCTGTCATGACCAGTGCGAAGGACACGACGGGGCCGCTCGACCCCGATTTCTGCGAACACCGTTGTCCCATCTGCACGCGGGCCAGACGCGGCAGTCGGCTGGCGAAGTTCCTGCAGACAATCGAACTCCTGATCACTTTCGGCGGCTGCCCCTGGGGGCGGGCCAGGCAGCGGAAGTATGGCGTGCGGCCGGACCAGCCGGTGCCGAGAGGGTAGATTCCTGTTCAAGACACGGCAGCCCGCGTTGGGCCAAGACGAAACGGAATCGTGGGTCACAGATGTCTCGCCCACCTCGCCCGGGTAACAAAAAAACTCCTGGCGGCCAAACCGCCAGGAGCTTGTCTGTCTTCACCTCAGCGCTGCGCTCATACGCGGCGCTAATCTGTGATACTAACACTTGAGTGTGTGGACTAGTCCTCGTCGAATTCGGTCGTTTCGGTGCCGTTCTTCGTGCCCAGAGCACCCCACACGCCGTACGGGCTGATGCCACCTTGAACCGAAGGAAGAGTCAGGTCGCCGGTGTTGATATTGTCGGCGACGAACTCAACCGATCCGTCCGCACGCACGGCGTTGACGCCCGTCGGGTGGTTGCTGTCGGGAGGCATGATGTGCGACCCGCCCCATTCCGAACCGTTGTTCGTGCAACCGATCGAGTTCGGCGGCAGAACCGTGTTCATACCGGAAACCACTACCGCACCCCACGCGTAGTTCACACCACGCAGAGCCTCGAGAGCCGGGGCCGACGCGAACACGTCACCGAATCCCCTGTAGATGTAGCAGGTCGCCTTCGGGTTGGTGGCGAAGTCCACGCTCTGCGCCATGACATACGCACCGTGGATTGACGCGGCACCGTTGTAACCGACCACATGCTCGCTCATCGCCAGTGTGTAGGCGGTGCCGTCACTGATTTCACCAAACCGCACGAAGCTGTACTGACCGAACAAACCACGCGGACTCCGCGAGCCGGCCCAGCCGATGTTCGGGTAGTCGCCCGTGTTGAAGTTGTAGTTCGTGTCGCCATGCCATTCGTACGGACCGACACGGAACTTACCCGCACCGTCAGACGGGCACAGCAAGCCGGGTACCTGCTCGTGATGCGGTGCGAAGTTCCAGCCGTACCAAGCCACGGGGCCCCATGCCGGATAACCACTCTGCGGCATTCCCCACTGCTCATAGAGCGCAGTCTGTTCCATGAACGGCAGCAGGAACACGACGCCGCTGCATCCTTTGTAGTTGGTGTAAGCCTCCGGGGGGGCTATTCCATCGTCAGCGGTTCCCTGCGCGAGGCTGGGAAATGCCTTGTACACATCGTGATAGTTGTGCAACGCCAACCCTAATTGCTTGAGGTTGTTGCTGCAGGACATTCTGCGGGCTGCTTCGCGTGCGGCTTGCACTGCTGGCAACAGCAGCGCCACCAGGACGCCGATGATGGCGATCACCACCAACAGCTCAACTAGCGTGAAAGCGCTTCGACTTTGCCGATGACTCATAACCGATTCTCTCCTGACAATTAAGGTGAATAAGACCAGAAGCCTGCCATTCAATGTTACTGCCTACTACCCCGGCGCGCAGCCGGTACAAACTGATTCCGTCACCAATCTAAGTGACGAGAGTGACAATTGCAAGTTTTTTTCCGCGCCACCCCCTCTATTGTGGTATGTTCTGCGGCCACCGATCGCGGCCACTTCGGAACGGCGGGCTACTTGGTCATCGCGAAGGTGAATTCGTTCGGCCCGCCAGAGGTCACCGAAGCTGTGAACCCCGACGTATCCCGGGAGGCGTACTTGGCCGGGATATCGGACCCGGAGGTGTCGGTTTTCTGCTTCTGCGCTTCCGTCATTTTCGCCAGTGCTTCCCGTTTCTGCTCTTCCGTGAGATTGCCGCTCGAGCTGCGCGGATCGGATGACGCGGCCACGGTGGCGGTTCCGGTGGCCTTGGCCGAGCTCTTCGAAATCGTCACGGTGTATTCGCCGGGCACGGCCCCGTCACCAGCCACCCGCGTGGTGAGCTTGAACCGCCCCTGGCTGTCCGTGGTGCCGACGGCAGCCATTCCCTTTTTCGGATCGTCGGGAGAGAAACTGACGGTCACGCCCGCCACCGGCTCATTATCGAGCAACACCAGGCCGGTTACCGGCACGGCACCGACCGACGTCGAGCCCTTACTGCAACCGCCCACGACCACCAAGAGGGCAAGCAATGCCCAACAAACCCGATACAACCGCGACATAGTGACCTCCGGATTCGGCAGGACCGTGCCTGCAAACTAAAAGGTGTAAGGGAAATTTTACCCTGCGCCAGCCACGTCTGCCAGCGCCGGCAACCTCTGGCTATCGCGTCGGGTCAGCCTATCATAATGACCCGCGGTGTCAAGCAGCGGTATGCAGGGCAGCACCGGAGTGGCCTTAAGGGGGCGGATGGCCGCGTCAGCCCGCGGCATCGGCAGCGGTGTGAAACGCGTGCGGTGTCACTTGGGCGCCCGGCAGCCGCTGGCTATGATCAATGGTGATAATACGCCTGCGATACGGAACACCGAGCCACCGCCCAGCACGATCCAGGGGCCGCCCCATGACGAGATTGTCCAGCCGCGAACCCGGTGCGGTTCCGAGCGTCCTGCCGGCCGGATCGGCGATCCGATCCAGGCGTCCTGTTGTCCGCCGTTTCGCGGGCCGCCTCGCGCCCGTCGCGCTGATCTCGCTGGTCGGTGTTCTGGCCGGTTTTGCCATCGGTGTGTGTTCGTTCTGGGCCGATCCGCACCCGGCGCAGGACGCTGAGGTCTGGCCCTGGCGGCTCCCCGACTTGCCGGCTGGAATTGAGCCCCGCTACCGGGAGCAGTGCGAGGAGGCGGGAGCGGCCGTGGCCCAGGTGCTCACGGCATATCCGGAGAGCCCGGACGCGGTCAGCGCTTTGGGAGTCTTGTACTATCTGGCCCATGACGTGGCAGGCGAACAGGCGTGCTGGGAACGCTGTGTGGCGCTCGACCCGCAGAATGTCTTCGCGCACACACGCCTGTTTGCGTTGGCGGAACAGCAGGCAGATTACCAGCGGATCGTGGACCTGGTGCGGCACGCGGAGACGGCCAATCCGGACAATCTGGCTTATCGCGGTCGCCTCGGCTCGGCCCTTCTGTATCTGCAGCGGAACGAGGAGGCGAAGGCTACGCTCGAGCCGTATGTGAAGGGTGGCCAGGCGGACGCGGACACCTATCTCGTGCTGGGCGAGGTCTGTTTTCAACTCAACGACGTGCGCCAGGCGAAGCGGTACTTCGAGGCCGCGGCGGCGCTAGCGCCAGACAATGCGGCCATGTATTACAGTCTGGCCAAAGCGTGCGCGAAGCTGGGCGAAGACGACCTGGCCGCGGAGCACCGGGCCACGTTCCAGCGGTTGAAGGAGGTTGAGGGCACGCTCCAGAAAGGAGAGGGCAGCACGCGGCAGCAGGTGCAGGATGAAGTGCACATACCGATCCGCGTCGCCGAGATCATGAAGCACGTCGGCCGGGCCTATCAGGAGGCAGGCCAAATCGAACGGGCGGAACAGGCCTGGTTGCGGGGCCTGGAGCGGAACCCCGACGACCTGGTGTTGCGGGAACTGCTGTCCGACCTGTACCTCCGCCAGGGGCGTCTGGAGGACGCCTTGGCGTGCATTCGCGAGCTGCAGCGTCTGGCACCGCAGAACCGGCTCCATGACCGCAATGCCGGTCTGGTGTTGAGCCGTCTGCAACGATATGACGAAGCGGAACAGGTGTTCCGGCAGCTGTGTCGGCGCGACCCGGTGAGCAGCTATGGTTACGCTGCGCTGGCGCAGCTGCTGTTGATGCGAGACGGCGATGCGCGCGATGCCGTCTCGCTCGCCCGGCGTGCCGTGGCGTTTGAGCCGAGTGGCGACAAACTCCATCTGCTGGGGCTGGCGGCGCTGGT
>DAISIS010000354.1:0-6159 GCA_036821925.1 Pirellulaceae bacterium | reverse complement strand
CTGTCGATCCAGTGGTTGCGGGTTCGAGTCCCGTCGGCCTCGCTGGTGACACCCGTCGTCCGAGATGGACTGCGGGTGTTCTTCTTTTTGGAGGGGCGGGTTCTTCCTCCGGCGTTGGCGCACGCTGTGTCACGGGCCTCCGTCAAAGCTGATCCGCGCGGTGATCGGCGCGGTGGTGGGGGTCAGGCGTATGAGCTGGGTGGCCGGATCGAAATCAGTGTGCGGGCGGCCGTCGACGGTCACGCTCGCGATTCTCCGGCCTGCGGGGTGCCGCACGCGAAGCACGATACGTGCGGGCGGCCGGTCGGTAGGCGCCTGGATGGTGGCTTCGATGTAGCCCGCGCGGATGGCCGACCGCAGCGTGTAGCTGGCCGGTCCGAAGCGGGTGGGGGCGCGAGTGACCGCGACCTGCATCCCATCCTGCAGCCAGTGGGTCGTGACGAAGGGGGCCAGCCACAGTTCGTCATTGCGTTCGGTCAGCAACATGGTGCGCGTCATTTGCAGGAACCAGGCGCTCTCGTGCGTCTTGTTCCACGCTCCGCCATGGTTCAGGTGTTCCCAGAACGTGAGGTTCTCGCGGTTCAGCAGGACGGGGAACGTGTTGAAGTAGGTCCGGACGAACGGGCGTACGTCGTCTCGTGCCGCATGGATATCCGAGGTCCGCGCGTAGTGCGGCTGGAGTTTAGCGAAACCGCCGCGGTTGAACCAATCTGCTGCGTTTTCGTCGGCCGGGTAGGCGCCGAAGATGCCGTCGATCAGGAACCAGCGGTCTTCCAGGTAGTCGACGATTGCGTCGGCTTCGCGACTCAGCGGCGGCAGGAGTCCGAGGGGAATCAAGTGGTTGCCTCCCACTTCCACGTCGTGTCCGGTGGCGCTGACGCCGCCGAAGAACTCGCGAGTCAACCCGTAGCAGTACAGGCTGGAAGGGCAGGGCGGCACCCAGGTTCCGTCCCGCAGCGGGACGACCGGCATCTGCGATCGCTGTGCGGAGAATGCGCGCAGCACGTGACGGCGGTACTCCGCGGCCGCCTGCCGCAACGGGCCGGCCTCCTGCGGCCTGACCTCGGCCAACGCGCCGGCCGCGCCTTCCAGCCCGGCACAGTAGTAGGCGTTGGCGTAGAAGTAGTAGGCGTAGCGGTCCCAGTCGGCCAACACGCCCGGCGGCGCCAGGCCGTATTCCGGCAGTGGCTCGCCGCGCGCATCCAGCCGCTTCGTCTTCTCCGTCTGACGCACGATCCACTGGCATGACTTCAGGATCTCCGGTGCGATCTGGTCGAGCCATGCGCGGTCCCGGTGGAGGGCATGATGCTCGGCCAGCGTCCACAGGTGCTGGCCGGTGCCCATCAGCGTGTAGCCTTTGGCGAGCAGGCCGTCGGCGTTGTAGCTGGAGATGAAGAAGTTGAGCCCGCGGCGCGCGAACTCCCGGTGGCCGACCAGATCCATGCCCAGAATCACGGGCTGCGCTTCCGTGTCCAGCGGTCCGTACGTGTCCGCGGCGATCCACGGCGCAACCAGCCGACCAGCATCTTCGTTGCGGGCGGCCATCAGGCAATGCACCTGAGTGACGCGGTACACGTCTTCCAGCAGCGGTTCGGGCACCTCGATCTGCATGGCCGCTCCGATCAGTTCCTGCCAGTAGCGCGTGACTCGTGCCTCTAGTTCCTGGGCGGAAGGAAACGTGGCGTGTTCCTCCACTTGCGCACTGCCCATCGGAACGTACACAACGAATCGGCTGTCCGCGGCCGCGGGCAGCTGGCCTGATACGCGCACGCCGACCGGGTCCGCAGTGATGGCCAGCGGCGCGGCGGTGGTGAAGTCGAGCGCTGCCAGGAGCCGATCGCCCACTGCCCAGACGACGCGGTCCTCCATCCGCTCCACACGTGCCGCCTGCTCCGCGGACGCGGGCAGCGAGCACGTCGAGTCGAGACGAAATGAGACCGCGGTCGCCGCCGGTCCCGGATTGCTCACCGTGAACTCGGCTACGCCCAGCGACCTTGCGCGCCCGACGCTGTCCCAGTTGCCGCTGGAGTTTTCGGCAGGCGCCACCCACGTGCGCTGCCGGACCACCACGTCTCCGGCCTGGCAGGTGTTGACGACGATGGGAAGCCAGCGGCCATCGAGCGTGCGGCTGTAGGACGCTGCGGGAGGCGGCTGCGCGGCATACAGATCGCTCAGGAACACCGGCCGGTTCCCGTCAGGGCCTGGCGGCACAAGCCTGGCTTGTGCCCAGTTGGCCGCATCGTTGAGGATCCCGTCGCCGGCGTCGGTCACGCGCAGGGTCAGCTGCTGTGCACCGGTCACCGCCACCTGAACCTGACGCGGCGCTTCCCCCTGGCGCGCCACACCGCTGTCGTAGCGCCGCTGCCCGTCGACGTCGACCTGGAAAACCACGGTGCCACCTGCCGCATCGCTCGGCAAGACCCCCACCTCCGCTGCAAACGACTCGTAGCGCCCGTCCAGCGACACGGTTACTTCCGCGTTGGCGTGCAGCCCGATCCCCTTGCTGTATGTCCGCTCAGCGATCTGCAGCGGCAACGCACCGGCCGCTGCCGGCGGGCGCACGGTCGTGTCGATTCCCAGGATGCCGAAGTCCAGCCGTGCGACTTCCATCGCCGCCGGCGAGACACGCGGGCGCAACGAGAAGCTGCTGGTCCGCACCGTCCCTTCCCGTTCGACAATCAACTTGGCGTTGTCACAAGCCAGGGAGAGCATCGTGGGCCCGTGGTTCTGTGCGGGCCGCCACAGACTCTGCAAAGCCTGGTCGAACGACTGGTCCGGCATCGCCCGCACCTGTTCCAGGATCGTCTGCCGGGCGGCCGTCTGTGCGCGGTAGGCCGCCAGGCTGTCAGTGCGATCCGCGCGACACACATATAGACCCGCGTCCCGCACGTACACCTGGCCGGCTGACAACACGTCTTCGACAGCAACTGTGACCATGCCGTCCGGGCCCTGGCAGCGCAGGAGCGTGCGGTCGGCTTTGTTCGGTGCGGGCCGACTGTGGACCACCTCCAGCCCCCACGGCTCGCGCGTGGTGCCGGTCTGTGCCAACGCGTGCTCACCGCTGGCCGCGTCCTTCAGCAGACCGTTGTAGACCTGGACAGTCAGCTCCACCGGCGCCTCGGTCTCGAGGTACAACCGGTCCGTCTGCCACACCGACGCACCGAACGCCTGCGGCCGACCGACTGTGATGGCACCCGCATCCGCCGGGAACCGCCAGCGGATTTTCAACACGCCGATTCCGTTGCGGAATTCCGGGACCGCGTCCGGTGCGATCGTGGCCTGCCATTGCTGGTCCTGGACTGCCAACTGGGCCGGCAACGGCTCCCAGCGGCCTTGCCACGGAGTCTGGCCGATCGTGCCCCAGGAGTCTTCCCGGCCGGACGATGACCAGTATTCCAGCAGCGGGGTGGCGGCGCCGTCTTGCAGCGCCACGCATTCGAGCACCAGTTTCCGCAGCACACGCCGTTCGGCCCATTCCAGGCCAACTGCGCTGCCCGAGCTGGCGTCGCGGGGCACGGCATACGTTCCGTCCGGCCGCGGCACCAACTCCGTCGTCAGGAATACGTCCTCCGCGCGGAACTCTTCCAGCCGGCCCGACCGTGCGCCGTCAGCACGCGCTGGGTCGGACGTGACGACGCGGGCAAAGAGGCCCAAATCGACGTCCGCTGCCGTCAATTCGCTCGAAAGTGCCGGTAGCGCACAGCAACACAGGTTGACTAACACGCTGGAGATCATGGCAGTCCTGCTCCCTTGTCCGACCCCTGTTCCATGGACTCTCGCGGACGGTCTGCCGTTGAGTATCAGCGTAGCGGACCCGGGGTGCAACGTGCCGGGCCGTATCGGCGGCACGCGGCGTCCGGCTCACTTCTCGCTGTTGGCTTCGTGAACTACACTTGAGGGTCTTAACGGCGTGCCGGAGTCGGGGGGGGCTGAGCGGGACGGGGCGGGCAGTTCCCATGGCACCGGCGCGGCGCAGCACCGAGTATCTCGTGGTCTTTTTTTGGAGTGGGATCCCGGCAGTCATGGACCTCAAGTGGTGTCGCGAGAGCATCAACGCGATCGACGATCAGATCCTGGATCTGCTGGCGCGCCGCCGCCAGCTGGTGGCCAGCGTCGTAGCGCTTAAGGAGCGTGAGGACCTGCAGCTGCGCGACGCGCACCGCGAGGAGCAGGTGCTGGGACGGCTGATCGCCAACGGGCGGAAGCTGGGCCTCGACGCGCATGCGGTGACGCGGATCTTCCACGAGATCATCGACGACTCGGTACGGTCTCAGCAGCTGGTTCTGCAGCGGCACCGCAATCCGCAGGTGGAACAGCGCCCGTGGCACATTGCATATCAGGGCGCGGCCGGCAACTCCAGCTTCCTTGCCGCCCGGCAGTACTTCACTGATCGGGAAGACAGCTGCACGTTCACCGGCTACAGCGAGTTCGCCGAGGTGGTGGAGGCGGTGGAGGAGGGGGTGGCCGACTACGGCGTGCTGCCTGTCGAGAACACGACGGCCGGCGTGATCAACGAGGTGTACGATCTGCTGCTCCGCACCAAGTTGAGCATCGTCGGTGAAGAAGTGCTCCAGATCGATCACTGCCTGCTGGCGATCGACCTGGTCCCCCTCTCGAAGATCCGCCGCGTCCTGGCGCAGTGGCAGGCACTGGCCCAGTGCAGCCGGTTCCTCGGGCAACTCGAGAACTGCCAGAAGGAGCCGATGGTGGACACGGCCGCGGCGGTGCGGAAAGTCAAGGAAGACCAGGATCTGTCGCAGGCCGCCATTGCCAGCGAAGAGGCGGCCCGCCTTTACGGCCTGAAGGTGCTGGAACGCAACATCACCGATCAGTCGGACAATCTGACGCGGTTCATCGTGGTCGCCCCCAAGCCGGTGGCGGTGGACCTGCGAATCCCGGCCAAGACATCGTTGATCATCGCCACGGCACACGAAGCCGGCGCGCTACTCAAAGCGCTCGTCGTGTTCGACCAGCACGGGATCAACATGACCAAGCTCGAGTCCCGGCCGCGGAAAGGCTCACGCTTCCAGTATGTCTTCTACCTGGATTTTGAAGGCAATATTGCCGAACCGCGCGTGGATGCGGCTCTGGTCCAGCTGCGGGGAGTGACCAGCTTTCTGAAGATTCTGGGCTGTTTCCCCAGCGAGAATCGGCAGCGCACGGCGCCGACGATGCGGAGCCTGGTGGGAAGCCCCGAAACGGTCGCGGGTGATGCGGCACCTGACCAGCAGACGGACGTCGCCGACGCTGAGGATGATACGGCCCGCATCACGCCACTCGAAAGCCAGACCCACCGGCTCGCCAGCCGCGCCACGAAACCGCGGAACACGGTCATCCGGGTGCGCGACGCCGAGATCGGCGGCACCGATGTCGTGATCATGGCCGGGCCGTGCGCCGTGGAATCGGAACAGCAGATCTTCACGTGTGCCCGCCAGGTGAAAGAATGTGGCGGCAAAGTGCTCATGGGCGGTTGCTTCAAGCCCCGGATCACTCCGCACGGCTTCCAGGGGCTGGGCTACGAAGGGCTCGCCATGCTGGCCGAAGCCGGCCGCCAATACGATCTGCCGGTCATGACCGAAGTGCTCTCCCCCTCCGACGTTGAGCAGGTTGCCGAACAGGTCGACATTCTGGTGGTGGGCCACCAGAATATGCAGAACTTCAGTCTGCTGAGTGAACTTGGGGGCATGCAGCGGCCGGTGGTGCTGCGGCGCGGACTGGCCGCTTCCCTGGAACAACTGCTCGACGCGGCCGAGTTCGTGCTGTCACGCGGCAACCAGCAGGTGATGCTGTGCGAGCATGGCATCCGGACGTTTGAGACGACGACTCACAACACCCTGGACCTGGGCGGAATCTCGATCCTCAAGAAGATGACTCACCTCCCCGTCATCGTCGACCCGTCGCACGCTGCCGGACAACGAGACCTGGTCGTGCCGCTGACCCTGGCCGCGCACGCCGTGAGCCCCCACGGACTGATGATCGAAATCCACCCCGATCCCGAACATGCGCTGTGCGATGGCCCCCAGTCGCTGCGGTTCGACAGCTTCCGCGATCTGATCGCGGAAATGTTCAAGTGACCCTTTCCCTCTCCGTGCTCGTGCTCGTGCTCGTGCTCGCCCCTCGTCCCTCGCGCACTTCGCGCCCCCGCTTCCCTTTTCCCCC
>DAISIS010000353.1:0-6179 GCA_036821925.1 Pirellulaceae bacterium | reverse complement strand
TGGTCTTCGATCAGCACGAATTCGCAGGAGAGCGGGTCTTTACTCGGTTGCACCGTGTCGCGCACGCGAAATACGCTGGACGGACGCGTGTCCCAGGGGATGGTCTCGCGCGGGACGAGGATGCCGTCGGCACACCAGGTGCACAGCCACCACATGTCGTACAGCGGATGATCGGTCTTGCTCACGAACACGGTGCGCGGTGTGCAGGGAAAGTGCCGACGATAATAGTCAGCGATGTCCAGCGTACGGGCAAACGCTACGTGGTGCTGCTTGGGCAGCTCGAAGGCCACCAGACGCTGGTATCGCTCGACAAACTGCCACATCTCCGCAGCGTCGCCGCGATGCCCGCGTGCCCAGTCGCCGACGCGCCATGGATCCGTCGCGGCAGCGCACGGACTGGCGGGGAAGGCTGCTTCGGCGGACACCTCGCCGTTGAGGTAATGCGTGAGCTTGTCGCCCTGCCGGACCACGGCGAAGTGCTGCCAGACCTCGGGCTGCAACTGGGTGGCGGCACCCATGCCGACCCACTGTGTGCCCGTGCCTGCAATCAAGTAGAACCGGTTCGCGTGGTCGCCGTCCTGTTCGAGCGCAATACCACGGTGGTTCTGGGCATGATCGTCGTTGTGGCTGGACAACAGGTTGGCATACGTCCGCTGATATCGGCCCGGTTTGACCCAGCAACCGATGGCGAAATCACCGCAGAGGGGAAGCGGTGTGCCGGCTGCGACCACGTCATGTTCTCCGTTGAGGTCGATGGCCGTTCCGAGCTTGCCGGCGACCCACTTGGGTTGGTCGACGAGATGTCCGTCGCAGCCGTTTCCCGACTGATCGCGCGCCAGTTCCCCTTGTCCTTCGTCAAACGACCAGATCAGTGCGGCCCGTTCGAGCCCTGGGGCGCCGTCGCGCATGACGCGTACGATATCCGCTTGGCTCAACGCGCGGCTGCAGATGAACACGTCATCGACCTGGCCGCGGAAGTTGCGCGGTTGGCCGACGTCGTAGACAAAGGCCGGATTGGGATAGCCCGCCCCCACCAGGCCGTCGTAGAGCGGTACGGCAAATGCGGGGTGGCCGCTGAGTTCTGCGAGGTTGGCGAGTTCCGCAACGCCGTCGCGCACACAACGTTCGGCTTGTGCCCAGTCGCCACTGGCCGCTTTGTAATGCCAGCTCACAGGCCCGATGAAGTGCCAGCCACCACAGAAGTCCCATTGGTGGGCCAGCACGGCGCCGCCCCCCTCCTGGTTCATCTTGCGGCAGTCGGTGAGTGACGCGAAATAGGGGAACTCCGGCATACCCAGCCACGGCTTGGCATTCGCCTCATTGAGCCCGCAATGGTCGTTGATGCCCAGCTGTGCGAACGCCCGCGTGTAGCCCGGATCCAACTCGTGGTGCATCTCGACGCGCGCCGACCGGACCTCGCGCGCGTCCGGCATCAGCGACCGGACGAGTTCGAGTGCATCGCCATAGAGTTCCACACGCTCTTCGGGCGTCTGTCGCGGTGCATCCGGCAAATGCGGAATGACCGCGTCCCCGTACAGTCGATGGTACCCCAGGAACCGGACGTAGAGTGGATCCCGAGGATCGAACCGAGCGATCGGCAGGCGGTAGTCGAGCGGGATGCCTGTGGCGTGGAGAGTCGGTTCCACTTCGAGGTCAATGAAGGTACTGAATCGGAGCACGATCCAGTCGTTTTCAATCGCCGCGAAGTAGCGGTACATCGTCTCAGGTCCCGCCTGCCACCGAGCCAGATAACTGCCGGGCGCCCGCGGTGCGTACGACACCGCAGCGCGGCCGTCGCGGAAAGTCAGTGGCAGCGTCTCGCGCTCCAACGCCTCGAGCCAACCGAGATCGCCAGTGGCAGGCGAGAAGTGCGCGAGTTCCGCACGCTCCAGGTATTGCGGAAAGACGCACAGCTCACCTGCGGAGATGTGCGCCGGGACAAAGAACTCGAAGTCGATCGTCTCGCCGAGCTTGAGCAGTCGCGGTCCTGTACGCCATTGTGGCTGTTGCCGACATGCAGGCGTGGGAAACGGCGACGTGCCGGCCGCCTCCTGTCCCTGTGCCGCGTACTGTGCGGCCGCAAGCAGGCACACGCAAACGGCAGTCACCGCGATCGCGATTCGCCACCGCCGATGGCCAGAAAAACACGGTTCGATCATCGGTAGCACAATGCCTCCAGATTGCCGAAAGGGAGTCTAATCCCTGGTGGTTGACGACTGCAAGGCGCATCCCTTGTCGGGGTGGCCTTTGCCACACAAACAGGTACGCTTCCCCTCTTTTTCCGCAGTGGGTGTTGGTACAGCGCTGGAGTCCGTGTTCGGTCCGGGGTCGAAACACCCCGCTGGCGGTCTAGGTTGGCGTATACTGTCGTATCGACCAGAGAGTTGGCGGCATGTCGTTTGTGCAGTCATCGTTGTGAGAATCACGTGAATCAACCGGATACTACATGCGCGGAGACGCCAACCGCTCAACGGTGCGACGCCCCGTCTCGCATGGCGCGCGGAACCATCCTCTGCCTGGGCATGCTGGCTCTGGGCGTTGCCGTGTCCCTCGTGTATGGGCCCGCCACGCGCGGACCGTTCATTTTTGATGACTACGCGACCGTCGTCGACAATTCGTCCATCCGTCAACTGTGGCCGCTCCTGGGCAGCGGCGAGCGCACCGGTCCATTGAATCCGCCGCAGGCGACGCCCGTACACGGACGGCCGCTCGTCAATCTATCGCTGGCGGTCAATTATCACTTCGGCGGGCTCGATCCGCACGGCTATCGCGTCGTGCACATCGTTGTCCATCTCTTGTCGGCCATGCTCCTGTGGAGGATCGTGGCGAGAACGCTGTGTCTGGAGCACTTTCGGGGGAGATTTGACCAGATCGCCGAACCGTTGTCCTTTATCTCAGCGCTCGTCTGGGCGTTGCACCCGGTGAACACCGAAAGTGTCGTTTACGTCACGCAACGCACGGAATTGCTGATGGGGGCGTGCTATCTGGCAACGCTGTACTGCAGCCTTCGCTACTGGGCCGCAGCGGCGCGGGGGTTCTGGCTGGTGGCGGCCACGTTGGCTTGCGTCTCGGGCATGCTCTGCAAAGAGATGATGGCCTCGGCACCCGTGATGGTGCTGCTGTTTGAGCGCACGCTTATCACCGGTTCGTTGGGTCGCGCCCTGAGGCGATCGTGGCCGTTGTATGCCGGTTTGGCGCTGGCGTGGTTACCTGTACTGGCACTCAATTATCACGGGCTGCGCACTCCGTCGGCCGGGTTCGACCAGGGATTGGCGGCGCATGAGTGGTGGTTGACACAGGCGAAAGTTCTTCTCTTGTATCTGAAGCTCGTGGTCTGGCCGTGGCCGCTGGTGATTCACTATGAGATCCCACTTCTGAAGACCATTGCCGAGGCCTGGCCGTGGCTGGTGACGGCGGGGTTACTAGGGACCGGCGCTCTCGTGCTCCTGGCGCGGCGTTCCGTGGTGGGCTTCGTAGCGATGTGGTGTGTTGCCGTCTTGTCTCCCACGCTGGTGATTCCGTTGCCCGTGGAGACCGCCGCGGAGCGCCGGATGTACGTGCCCTTGGCGGCCATCGTGCCGCTGCTCATCGTCGGTGGATACGTGGTGCACCAGCAGTTCTGGCGATATGTCGCCCGGCGTGCGGGGCGGGAGACGATGGGAAGAGGCCCGGTCGCGGTTTTCGCGTGTGCGGCGATCGTGCTGGCCATCGTGTTCGGTCACGTGAGCAGCCGCAGGTTGGTCGCCTATCGAAGCCAACTCGCTCTGTGGCAGGATGCCGCCGTGTACCAGCCTGGCGATCCTGTGGTGCAATACAACCTGGGCACACTGTACGCCGAGGCAGGGCAACTGCCGCAAGCGATTCTGCACTTGGAGGAGGCTGTGCAGCTGGACCCTGGTCTCCAGCGCGCTCAGTACAACCTCGCGCGCGCGCTCGAAGGGAGCGCGCGGACACGAGAAGCCATCGAGCACTACCGTATGGCACTGCGCCTCCGCCCCGACGACGCTGCGTCGCACCACAACCTGGCTCGTCTGCTCCAGGACGCCGGCGATACGCACAATGCCATCGAGCACTATCGGCGGGCGATTGCGGTCGAGCCCAACTTCGCGGCCGCCCACACCAACCTCGGAGGCTTACTGCTCGACGCCGGCCATGCGGACGAGGCGGTCAAGAGTTTCGAGGCGGCAGCGCGAGGGCAAGCGGACGCGGCCTATTATATGAATCTCGCGACGGTCTATGCGCTCGTGAACCGCACGCGGGACGCGATTCCGATGGCCGAGAAGGCCCTGCAACTCGCCCGCTCAAAGGGCCAAACGGCACTGGCCCGCGACATTGACGCGGCTTTGACAGAGCTGCGCGCACAGCGGCCCGCTCCGTAGAACCTATCCGAACACGTCGTCCGCACTCCACTTGCGAAGGGGCCCGGGGGCAGCGGTGAGGACGCTCTCGCAGCGACTGTCAGTCGTGCCCGACACCTGCCAGTTGTGCATCGGCCGCCGCATGCTCAGCAAGTGGTCCGGCGAGGCCAGTCTCCGTGATGAGGTCGCCTTCCTGGTACGTCTCGTGATCCGAGTTGACGGTCCACAAATCGTGGGCTCCATGGTCCAGCAGATTCTCGGCGGCCAGCATACCCATCAGCATGCTGTGATCTTGGTTGTTGTACTTGAACGTCCCATTGCGGCCGATCAGAGTCAGGCCGGAGAAGTTGCGCAGGTAGTCGGCAATCTGCTTGAGGTGTTCGCGGTAACCGCGCCGATAGACCGGATAGCATCGCCGCACACGGACCACGTGGCCGGACAGGATCGGCTCGTTGCACAACAGTCCGGTCGACCGTAGTTCGCGCGTCGCCTGTGCGATCAGCTGGTCGTCGGCGGCACGCCACATGGCATCACGATCATTGCACCAGTGCTCGACGGCGAGGATGGTTGTGTGCGCCTCGCCGTGCAGGTGGGGCACCCAATTGCGGAAGTTGGTGACCCGCCCCATCTGCAGATCGGGGGCGTGAATATACAGCCATTGATCAGCAAAGAGGGAACTACTGTCGACGTGCAAGTAGACGAGAATGGTGTTGCGAAACTGCAGGTGAGCGGCAGCGGCTTGCACCTGCGGCGGAACGCCGGTCAATCCGCGCACCAGGTCCGTGAGCGGCATGCTGGAAACGATGTGGTCACAACACGCCACTTGGCCGCGTTCCAGCTCGAGACCTTGTACAGCGAAGCCATCGTGAAGGACCCGGCGCACCGAACATCGCAGATGGATCCGGCCGCCAGAGTTGCGTACTCGGTCGGCCATACGCTCGTACGCGGAACCCGTTCCGCCGAGCGGATACGCAAAGCGATCGACCAGAGTCTTGTGCCGCGTTCTGCGTCGCGGTGACAGAGCGCTCTTGACGGCCTCGGGAAGGGACAACTTCTGGATCCGCTGTGCGGCAAAGGTGCCGCTCAGTTCGCTGCAAGGAATTCCCCAGAGCTTTTCACTGTAAGGCTTGAAGAACACATTGAACAGCCGGCGGCCGAAGCGGTGCACGACCCATGACTCGAACGACACGTCCTCCGTCGCCGGGCACCTGGGATGCAACCGTTCTTTCAAGTAGCTCGCCAGGCACAACGCGGCATCCGGGAGCCCCATTTTCAACAGCGCGTCCAGGGGCTTGAGCGGATAGTGAAAGAAATGGCCCCGGTAATAGAGACGCGTCAGGCGGTTGACCATCGCGTACTCGCGCCCCACCACGTCGAGCCACAGCCGATTGACGCGGGCATCGCTGCTGAAGAACCGATGAGGCCCCAAGTCGACCCGCTGCCCCCACAGGTCGAGCGACCGAGCCAGCCCACCAATGCCCTGGTCGGCCTCGTAGACGTCGACATCAACACCTTTTCGGCTCAATTGCAGGGCGGCCGTCATGCCCGCCGGCCCTGCGCCAATCACCGCGACCCGCATTTGGTTGACTCGGCGAATACAAGGACGGAAGACCATCACAGAACAGCATTCGGCACATGCAAGTATAGGGTGCATGTTGACCAGAGGTGTCGCAGGGGTCATAGATTTGCGCCGACGGTCGTCAGGGGCACCGTCCGGACGGCCTCAAGGGCACCCGTGAGCCCATACTGACTCCGGGAGGTACCCTTGGGCCGGCGGGGGTCCGCCCGATCTTCGGAACCGAGGGGTGCAGGGGCGAATCC
>DAISIS010000352.1:0-6181 GCA_036821925.1 Pirellulaceae bacterium | reverse complement strand
TGCTGCACCGCGCTGCCGACTGGCTGCTTCAAGGCAGCACGAAGCCGTCGCTGTAATCGACGTGCTCGCCGATCAAGTTCACGCGTCCCGGTGCGCAGGCAATCCATTGCGGCGACGCAGAGAATTGCTGAGCGTATGCGTCGCGAGCCTGCTGGACCAAATCGGGCACACTGACATTGTGGTCAAACACGGGCTGACTCTCCTGACCGGCTCCTGCGTCCGGTGTGATAGGTATCCGGGTCCGTTATGTGTGTTGTGACGAGTTGTTGTGACAAGCCGTGCCGCAGGGCCCCCCTGCCGCTTGCCACCGCATTCTTGAGTGGCAGCCTGCCGAGCCCCTGTGGTTTCAGTAGGTGGGTTCGTCCGGCGGCAAGGCGATCGTGCCGCCTCGCAAGCCCTCGGCGACTCGCGGAATGGTCTCGGCCGCGACGCGCGCGTCGCTTTCGCTCACGTCCAGGTGCGTGACCGCGCGAACCAGAGCGCCACCGACGCTGAGCATCCACACGCCATGTTGCTTCAAAGCACCGACGAACTGGCTGGCGGTTGCCACTTGCGGATCGACTTCGAAGATGATGATGTTGGTGTCCACGGCATCGGGCCGCAATTGCAGTCCGTCGCAGGCACGGATGGCCGCGGCGATCAGCTGGGCATGGGCGTGATCCTCCACCAGTCGCTCGCGGTGGTATTGTAGTGCGTGCAGCGCCCCGGCCGCAATGATCCCGGCCTGCCGCATGCCGCCGCCAAACAGCTTGCGGTGTCGTCGCGCTTCGGCGATCAGCTCGCGGGGCCCGGCCAGGGCGGACCCGACCGGTGCGCCCAGCCCCTTGCTGTAACACACGCTGACCGTGTCGAAATGTGCGGCCCAGCGATCGGCCGCCATGCCGCTGGCCACCACAGCGTTGAACAGTCGGGCGCCGTCCAGGTGCGTCCGCAGTCCGTGTTCGTGCGCCCAGCGACAGATCTCCTCAACCGCCGCATACGGCTGCACCCGCCCTGCGCCGCGATTGTGCGTGTTTTCCAGGCACACGAGCCGCGTGCGTACCTGGTGCACGTCGTCCGGACGAATCTGGTCTACGAACTGGTCGGGACGCAACACGCCGTGTTCGCCGCTCAATGTGTGCGCGACCACCCCGCTCAACTGCGCAAACGCGCCCTGCTCGTAGTGGAAGATGTGGCACTCGGCCTCACACAGCAGTTCGTCCCCGGGCTTGCAGTGCACGCGGACGGCGATCTGATTGGTCATGGTCCCCGAGGGCATGAAGAGCGCCGCTTCCTTGCCCAGGAGTTCGGCGGTCGTGCGCTGCAGGCGATCCACGGTCGGGTCGACGTCGATGACGTCGTCGCCCACCTCCGCCGCCGCCATCGCGGCCCGCATGGCGGGGGTCGGTTTCGTCACGGTGTCACTGCGCAGGTCGATCATATGGTCGATCCTATTCTCCAATCGATGGTCCTGGAACACGTCTGCCGCGAGCGGCACGCAGACGGGCGCTTAGCGCCGGTCTGTATAGCAGGAATTGCCGGGGAGCGGGAGACGCCCCGGGCGGTGTGGGGTTCGCCGCGTCGGGGCCGGTGGTTACACTGGGGTGCGAGCGGTTTGCCGCCTGGTGGGGGTTGGATGCTGCGGACAGGGTGGACGGCCGGTTCACGTCTGGCCGGCCGGAAGACCGCGCGGCGCTCCGTTGATTGCACGTAGGGAATTCGGTCCATGACATTACGCATTACCCAGATTGATGTGCGTCACGACGATGTGGCGGTGGCGCTCCAGCAGCTCCGCGCCCGGCTCAGCCCGCAGGGGAATCTGGTGAGCGAGCGGGGGCGGGCGAAGACTGTCGAAGTGTTCGGGCAACCGCTCACGCCGGAACAGGTGGTGGCCACGATCTGTCAGGACGTGCGGACCGAGGGGCTCCGTGCGGTGCTGCGGTACACCCAGGGGCTCGACGGTGTGGCGGTGTCGGCCGACACGCTGCGGGTGCCGACGGCAGCCCTGCAGGCCGCTCACCAGCAGGCTGATCCGCAGCTGCTCAAGGCGGTGCGGCGGATCCGCGACAACATTCTGGAGTTTCAGCGGGCGATACTGCACCGCGACGTGCGGGTGGAGCGGCCGCAGGGGGTCTATCTGCAGCAGCGCTATCTGCCGCTGCGGCGCGTGGGGATCTGCGTGCCCGGGGGGGCCGCGGCGTATCCGTCGACCGTCCTGATGACGGCCGTGCCCGCGCAGGCGGCCGACGTCGAGCAGGTGGCGATTGTGGCGCCTCCCACTCCGTTCGGCGCCGACAATCCGGATGTCCTGGCCACGTGCTACGAGCTGGGCGTAACGGAGGTGTACCGGGTGGGTGGTGCGCAGGGGGTGGCAGCGCTGGCGTATGGCGTCGAGTCGTTGCCGGCGGTCGACAAGATTGTGGGGCCTAGCAATCTGTTTGTCGCGCTGGCCAAGCGGTACGTCTACGGCCAGGTCGACATCGACTCGATTGCCGGGCCCAGCGAGGTTGTGGTGCTGGCAGACGAGTCGACCGATCCGCGTTTCACGGCCGCCGACTTGCTGGCCCAGGCGGAACACTCGCCGGGCGCCGCGATTCTGATTACCTGGTGCCCGGAGGTGGTCCCGGCCACGCTGCAGCAGCTGGAACTGCAGATGGGGCATCTGGCCCGCAGCGACCTGACGCGGCAGAGTCTCGAGCAGTTTGGAGCGTTGATCGTGGTCCGCAACGCGATGGAGGCGTGTGCGGTGGCCGACGTGATCGCGCCGGAACACCTGCACATCGCCACCCGGGACGCGGCGGATCTGGCCCCGCACATCCGCAATGCCGGTGCCATCTTCCTCGGCAACTACAGTCCGGTGGCGGTGGGGGACTACGTGGCCGGTCCGTCGCACGTGCTGCCGACCAGCGGCACAGCGCGCTGGGCGGCCGGCCTGACCGCCAACGACTTTCTGCGCAGCTGCAGCCTGATCCACTACACGCAGGCCGGGCTGCAGGGGGTGGCCGAGGATCTGCAGCTGTTGGCCGCCAGAGAAGGGCTCACCGCGCATCGGGCCAGCGTGGAGGTGCGCGTCGCCCCCTGACAGCCCCTGAGGGCACCCATCCGGGGCCGGGCCGCCTGCGCGTCCGGCCCACATCGCCAGTTGGCTGGAACGATCCGATCATGACTGACTATGTACGCCCTGACATTGCGGCGATGAGTGGCTACGTGCCGGGAGAACAGCCGCCGCCCGGCAAGTACGTCAAACTCAACACGAACGAAAACCCGTACCCGCCGTCGCCGGCGGTGGGCAGGGCGATTGCCGAGGCGGTCCAGAGCGGCCTGTCGCGGTATCCGGACCCGCTGTGCACCGCCTTCCGTCTGCGGGCCGCCGACGTGCTGGGTGTGCCGCCCGACTGGATCCTGTGCGGGAACGGGAGCGACGACATCCTGACGATTGTGACACGCACGCTGGTCGGCCAAGGGGACCTGTTGCGGCTGCCGTATCCCAGCTACGTGCTGTACCGCACCTTGGCGGACATCCAGGGCGCGCGGTACGAGCAGGTACATTTTGACGCCCACTGGGGGTTGACGGCGGAGTTCGCGCGGGTGGTGCCCGACCTGAAGCTTGTGTTCCTGGCCAACCCGAACAGCCCCTCCGGAACGATGGTATCGCGGGAGCGGGTTCTGGAGCTGGCTGCCCGGCTGCACTGCCCGCTCCTGGTGGATGAAGCTTACGCGGATTTTGCCGACACCAACTGCATGGATCTGGTGGCACAGAATCCGAAGATCATGGTGTCACGCACTCTGAGCAAGTCGTATGCGCTGGCCGGTCTGCGGTTCGGTTTCGTGGTGGCTCACCCGTCGTTGATTGCGGAGTTCGTCAAGGTCAAGGACTCGTACAACTGCGATGCCCTGGCGATTGGCGGCGCCACGGCGGCGATCGGTGATCAGGCCTGGCTGGTGGACAATCGCCGCCGCGTACTGGCCACGCGCGCCCGCATGACGCAGCTGATGCGGGAGCTGGGCTTTACGGTGGAGCCGTCCCAGGCCAACTTCATCTGGTGCACGCATCCGGAGCGACCGTTACAACCGGTCTACGAGAAACTCAAAGCCAACCATGTCCTGGTCCGATACATGAACTATCCTGAATGGGGAGAGGGGCTGCGAATCAGCGTCGGCACGGACGAACAAGTCGACGCCTGTGTAGCGCTGCTGAAGGTGATTCTCAACGATGGTGCGCACGGCACGAATTGAACGCCAGACGGCCGAGACGCAGATTCAGCTCGCGCTGAATCTGGACGAGCCGGAGCCTACCCTGCTGCACACGGGGGTGGGGTTTCTCGATCACATGCTCGAGTTATTCGCCCGGCACGGCGGGTTCGGCCTGCAGGTCACGGCCCAAGGCGACCTGCACGTCGACCAGCACCACACGGTGGAAGACGTCGGGATCTGTCTGGGGCAGGCCTTGCGCCAGGCGTTGGGGGACAAGCATGGCATCCAGCGTTACGGGCACATGACGCTGCCCATGGAAGAGACCCTGGTGACGGTGGCGGTGGATCTCAGCGGCCGATTCTATCTGGTGTTTGCCGCCGACATGCCGACCGAGAAGATCGGGGATTTCGACAGCCAGTTGGTGGAAGACTTCTGGCAGGCGGTGGCCGCCAATGCCCTGTGCAACCTGCATGTGGTGTTGCACCACGGACGGAACACGCATCACATTGCCGAGGCCATTTTCAAGGCGGCCGCCCGAGCGCTGCGCATGGCTGTGGAACGCAGCGCGCGGGTGTCGGGAGTGCCCAGCACCAAGGGGGTGCTGTAGCCTTCAGCGCGGTTGCGCGAAGAACGCCCGCTCGACAAAGCTGGTGTCGACCCAGCCGTCGACGAAGTCGGAGTGGGCGAGCACTTTGGCGTGGAACGGCACGGTGGTGTGGATGCCTTCGACGCGCAGTTCCGCCAGGGCGCGTTGCATGCAGGTGATGGCCTCTGCCCGCGTCGGCTGATGCACGATCAGCTTGCCGATCATCGAATCGTAGAACGGCGGCACGTTGTAGCCCTGGTGGACGTGCGAGTCCCAACGCACGCCCGGTCCGCCGGGGGTGATCAGCCGGCGAATCACCCCCGGGCTGGGCTGGAAGTTCGCCTTCGGGTTCTCGGCGTTGATCCGGCACTCGATGGCGCAGCCGGTGACTCTGACGTTCTTCTGCTTGAAGGGGAGCGGTTCGCCGGACGCGACCAGGATCTGGGACTTGATCAGGTCGATGCCGGTCGCCATTTCCGTCACCGGGTGTTCCACCTGGATGCGGGCGTTGACTTCGATGAAGTAGAAGTTGTTGTTCTGGTCGACGATGAATTCGACGGTGCCGGCGTTGGTGTAGTTAGCGCGTTTAACCAGCCGCACGGCGCACTCGCACATTTCGAGCCGGACTTTGTCCGGCAGGTTGGGGGCCGGGGTTTCTTCGATGAGCTTCTGATGCCGCCGCTGGGTGGAACAGTCGCGTTCCCACAGGTAGACGACATTGCCATGGTTGTCGGCGATGATCTGCACCTCGACGTGGCGGGGCCGCTCGACGAATTTTTCCAGGTAGACCCCCGCGTTGCCGAAGGCAGCCTGCGCCTCGACGCGCGCCTGGGAGAAGGCGCTCTTGAGCGCCAGGTCGTTGGAGGCGACGCGCATGCCTTTACCGCCCCCGCCGGCGGTGGCCTTGACCAGCACGGGGAAGCCGATCTCGTGGGCCACCTGGATGGCCGCCGCTTCGTCGTCCACCAGCCCTTCGCTCCCCGGCACGACCGGCACTTTCACGTCGCGCGCCATCGCCCGGGCGCGGTTCTTGTCGCCCAGCAGATTCATGGCCTCCGGCGTGGGGCCGATGAAATCGATGTTGCAGCTCCGGCACACCTCGTTGAAGTGCGCGTTTTCCGCCAGGAAGCCGTAGCCGGGGTGGATCGCCTCGACGTTGCCCACTTCCGCCGCGCTAATCACCTGGTCGATCTTCAGATAGCTGTGGGCGCTTTTGGGCGGGCCCACGCAGTAGGCCTCGTCGACCAGTTCCAGATAGGCGCTGCCCCGGTCCGCTTCACTGAAAATGGCCACGGTCTCAACGCCGAGTTCGCGGCAGGCGCGGATGATGCGCAGCGCGATCTCACCACGGTTTGCTACAAGGATTCGTTTGTACATCGGAACCTAGCTGGCACGGGTGTCGATTTTGAACAACGGTCGGCC
>DAISIS010000351.1:0-6188 GCA_036821925.1 Pirellulaceae bacterium | reverse complement strand
CTTCCTGATCTGCTGGCCGGCCAGTTCGACGTCCTCCAGCGCCGTGCGCCGCATGGCGCTGACTGGTTCCGTCGCGTTGTCAATCTCCATCCCGTCCACGACGCGTGTGGCGCAGGCCGGCACATACTGACCCGTCTGCCGGTTCCGCACGACGCATACCAGGCAGGAGGTCGACGGCTCGTAGCCCTGAAGGAAGCACAGCGTCGGGATCTCGATGCCGAGTTTCTCCGCGGCCTCCAGGACCGTGGCGCCGGCAGGCACCTCCACTTGCTGACCGTCAATCGTAAGGGTGGGCATAGTTGTGTGCCGGGGGAACGGGGTTACGAAACAACATCCACGGCCTGAATCGGGCAGACCTGGCGGCACGTATCACAGCGTGTGCAGAGGTCCATGTTCACTGCGTGCCGCCGGTAAGGGGTGAGGGGGATGGCGTGGACGGGACAGTGCTGGGCGCAGAGCGTGCAGCCGATGCACGCCTGGTTGATCTCGTAACGAATCAGGGCGGCGCACTTCCCGGCGGGGCACTTCCCCTGCAGGTGCGCCTCGTACTCATCGCGGAAGTACTTGAGCGTGGACAGCACGGGGTTGGGGGCGGTCTTGCCCAGCCCGCAGATGCTGCCGGCCGCCACGCTGTGCGCCAGTTGCTCCAACTGCTCCAGATCGCCCGGCCGACCCTGGCCGGTGCAGATGCGGTCCATGATCTCCAGCATCCGCTTCGTGCCGATGCGGCAGAGGGTGCACTTGCCACACGACTGATCCTGCGTGAAACGCAGGAAGTAGCGCGCGATATCGACCATGCAGTCGGTGTTGTCGAGCACGACCAGCCCGCCGCTGCCCATGATCGCTCCCACCTGCACCAGCGCCTCGTAGTCCACTGGCGTGTCGGCGAGCGAGGCGGGAACACAGCCGCCGGACGGCCCGCCCACCTGCACCGCTTTGAACGTGCGTCCCGGCTGCACGCCACCGCCGATGTCGTAGACAATCTGCCGCAACGTGATGCCCATCGCCACTTCGATCAGGCCGCCGCGTACGACCTTGCCGGCCAGCGCAAACACTTTCGTGCCTTTGCTGGCGCCGGTACCCAGCTGTGCGAATTGGTCCCCGCCGTGCCGGAAGATCCAGGGCAGGCAGGCCAGCGTCTCCACATTGTTGATCAACGTCGGGCGATCCCACAGTCCGGCTTCCACCGGGTAGGGCGGGCGCAGCGTGGGCGTGCCGCGGCGTCCTTCCAGGGAGTTGATCAGCGCGGTCTCTTCGCCACAGATGAACGCGCCCGCACCTTCCATCACGCGGAACTTCACGCTCAGGCCGCTCCCCAGGATCCCGGCGCCGATCAGCGCGTGTCGTTCACACCGCTCGAGCGCCTCCCGGATGCGTGCGACGGCCAGCGGATACTCGTCGCGGATGTAGAAGATCGCTTCCTGCGCGCCGATCGCGAGCGCGGCGATGGCCATCCCTTCAATCACACGATAGGGGAAGGACTCGAGCAGCATGCGGTCCATGAAGGCGCCGGGGTCCCCTTCGTCCCCGTTGCAGACGACGTACTTCGTGTCGCCGGTGGCGGCCCGCGCCTTCTGCCACTTGATGTGCGTCGGGAAGCCCCCACCGCCACGTCCCCGCAGGCCGCTCCGCCGCACTTCGTCCACGATCGACGGGGGATCGAGTTCGCGGAGGCATCGCCGCAGCGCGGCGAAGCCGTCGTGCCGCAGGTACTCGTCCAGGTCCAGCGGATCCAGGTCGCCGCAGCATTCGGTGGCAATGTGCTTCTGCGGCCCGAGAAAGCCGCACACGGCCTGTTCGCGCACATCCAGCGCGTGCGACTCCACCGCGTCGTCTGCTTCGTTGGAGTGAAATGCGTCCAGCCACCGCGCGAACCGGTAACCGAGCCGCCGCACCAGCCCGGGCGGGCGGAAATGCCGCAGCACAATGCTCCGCACATCCTCCGGCTGGACGTGCGAGAAGAACCGCGACTCGCCCGCCGGCGTGACCAGCTGCATCAGTGGCGTCTGGTGGCACATGCCGATGCAGCCGACGCGTTTCACCGCCGCGGGCGCCCCCGATTCGTTCAGCACCGCCAGGATCTCATCGTGCACCCGGCCGCTCCCCTGCGCCTGGCAACAGGAACCCAGCCCGATCCGGATCTCACCCAGTTCGCCTGGTCGCGAGTTGGTCGCGGGGCGTGCCGCGGCGGGGGGCGCGCTGCGCGCATGCCGCGCCTCGGCCACCACTTGCGGGACGCTCCGCGGGCTCACCCGCCCGTACGTCGCGTCGTCGATCCGCACGACCGGCGCCAAGGTACAGCAGCCCAGACACGCGACCGACTGGAGCGTGAATTCGCCGCGCGCGTCCGTGTCCTGGCCGGGGGCCAGCCCGAGGTGCAACGCCACCGCATCGCGCACCAGCTCCGCGCCCTTCACGTGGCACGCTGTCCCTTCGCAGACGTGAATCATGTGCTGCCCCACCGGCTGGTGGCGGAAGTGCGTGTAGAACGTCGACACCCCCGTGATGTCGGCGGGCGTGATGTCGGTCAGCTCACACACACGCATCAGCGCGCGCTGCGGCAGATAGTGGTAGCGGCGCTGGATCGCCTGCAGGATCGGAACGACGGCCTCACGCCGCGTACCGCACTGGGCGACAATCTCGTCCACGCAATTCAAGTCAAGCTCGGATCTGATCATGCGAGTTCGCAGTCTGGCTGTATCGTTAGTGCGTACCGATGCAGAACAGGTGTTCCTGGCCGCGAATGTAGATCCGCCCCGGCTGAAACGCCGGGCTGGAGCGGATCGGTTCCCCCATCTCGAACTCTCCCACACGCCGGCACGCGTCCGCCTGCGGCTCGAGGATCCACGCCTTACCCTCCTCCGAAAACAGATAAACGCTCGAACCCACCTGACTGGGCGAAGACGACACTTCCTCCAACAGGTCCTCCTCCCAGAGCGGCTCACGCGGGTCGGCATCCAGCCCCGGCGTGGTCCCCGGTGCGCGATCGAAGCAGGCCAGCATGCCATGCGCCATCAGCAGCAGATACTTGTCGGTCGCCAGCGGACTGCAGATGTCCGGCACGCCCATGTCGGTGTACCACTGGACGTGTGTCTCCGTGACGTCACCGCTGCCGTCAGCGCGGACCGCCACCATGCCGCTCGTTTCGTTGGCCGCGTACACCACACCGTCGACGCACACGGGGGACGGGCCGACCTCCCCTCCCAGGCACCTGGCGCGCCAGAGTTCGCTGCCGTCGACCGGCGAATACGCGATCAGCCACGGATCGACGCACGTAATCACCATCCACCGCCCGCCGTGCTCCACGACAATCGGCGACGACCAGCTGCTGGGCACCTCGCGTTTGACTTCCCACACCGGGGTGCCTGTGGCACCCTCGAGTGCAACGAGCCGGGACAGCCCGTCTTCCTTCAGCCCCTGATCGAACTGGATGATCAAGCGGTCGTTGTACGTGGCGAGGGAACTCGCGTGACCGTAGTGGTTCTTGGGTGTCCCCAGATTCTGGCGCCACTGCTCCTCCCCTTGCAGACTCAGCGCGACCACATCACCCGTGGCGAAGATCGCATACACGCGGAGCCCGTCGGTCGCCATCGTGGGCGCCGCATACGACGTCGCTTCCATCACCTCCAGTTCCTTGCCGTCCGGCCTGGTGGGAGGCAGGTCGTGCCGCCACACCAGTTCGCCGCTGGCCGCCGCGAAACAGAACACCCCCTGTTCTTCCGCCGTCGCCCCGGACAGAAACACCCGATCCTGCCAGACAATCGGCGAGTTGGGGCCCGGCAAGGGCACCGCCGTCTTCCACACAATCCCCGCGTTGTCCGGCACACTCCACGCGGCGGGAATGTCCGCGTAGGCGGACACCCCTGATCCGGTCGGGCCGCGGAACCGCGGCCACTGCTGCAGGTACTCAGCGTACGACGGCAGGGGAGCCACCGGCTCCGCTGCACCGGCAGGCTCCGGCTCCGCTGCACCAGCGGGTTTCGGTCCCGCCGGTGTCACAGGCGCCTGGGTGTCCGCCGTAATCGGCAGCTGCGCCGCGGAACCGGCCGCCGGTGCGGCGGCCAGTTCTTTCGGACCAGCCGGCACAATCGGTTCCGCACGCAGCGCGAAACCGCACAACACGGCGGCGACGACCAGCACCACACCGACGGTCGCCCAGCGGGCATAGCGCTGCGTCAGAGACTCCGCATCGCACTCGGGATCGACCGGACCCGGCAGGTACGTCGTGCCGCGTACAGCCACCGCCCAGCGCGCCGCGAGCAGCGCCAGCGTCAGGCCGCCCAGTATCAAGTAGGTGCCCATCGCCATGAACCGGCGTGTGCGGAAGTACGTGTCGCGCAGCTGCAAATCCAGCGCGCGGATCTGCTGCTGTACCTGCGGGTCGCCCGGCTGGTCCTTGAGCTGCTGCTTCAGCTCGAGGTAGGCCGGGGTGTCGAACAGCTCGTACGTGCCGCGACCGACAAAGTCCATCGCCATCAAGAGCCCGACGGCGAGCGAGAAGACCGCGGCGACGACTGCCGTCCCCACAAGCGTGGGATAGCGCACGGGGATGCTCATGCGGGGGTCTCCTCGACCATTTCGGACACATCCTGGATCAACCCCAAACGCACGAGCTCCACCGGACATGACTGGAAGCAGCGCCCGCACGACACGCAGCCAGCCTGCTGGGGGCGATAGTCGCTGCGGCGGCGGCGGATCGAGAGCTGCACCAGCTTGGCGCTCAGCACCACACCCACCCAGGCGCCGAACCAGCCTCCGATCCGCACGAAGCGTTGCTGCCACGCGTACGCTTCGCCTTCCAGCAGCGAGAGCGGCTGACCGGTATTGCGGTACGCGTCGCTGGCGTCCGTCGTGCCGTCTGCCAGCCCCCGCTCCTCCTGACCAATCTGATCCCAGAGACGCACGGTCGGATGGAAACGTGACAGCGGGACGGCCCACCAGGTGCCAATCCAGGCCAGCAGCCCGATCGCCAGAGGCGCCACGGCCAGGATCCACAGCAAGTGCCGCTTGCCCTGCATTCGCTGCCGGGCTGTTTGGGGGACCGTGGGCGGATGGATGGCCCCATAGGGACACGCGTCCTCGCACAGCCGGCACTTGATGCATTCCCCGGGCACGATGCGCAGGTGCCACTTGGCCACGCGCGACAACAGGCCCAGCAGTGCCCCATAGGGACAGAGGTAGCGGCAGTACGGGCGGCCCACAATGCCCGCCACGATCAGCGTACAGACGCCGAACACCAGCATGTGTGCATTGCCGTTGAGCCGGAAAAAGGCCACGAACGGGTCGTAGCGGCAGATGATGAACGCCGTGCCGGTCGCGGCGAAGATCACGGCCGCTCCCAGATAGAAGAAGGGCAGCAGTCCGAGAGACTCGTCCAGCCACCGGGGCACCTTCAGGCTGCGCACGGCCACGACCTCCTGGATCGCCCCCAGTGGACAGACACTGGCACAGAACGTACGCCCGAAGAAGACGGTGAACAGCAGCGGCAACAGGAAGAAGAGTGCGACGCCGGCCGGCAGCAGGTAGGTCGGCTCGGCGCAGGCCAACGCCACGTTCTGCAGCGCGCCGATCGAGCAGATGCAGCCGTCGCGGATGAAACCGAACCAGATCAGGCAGGCGACGCTCAGCACGAGCAGGTGGCGACGCGACCGGCTGACCAGCGCGAAGTAGCTGGCCAGAATCAGGGCAACGCACAGCAGCCCCACATCCACCCACTGCCAGTACGACGGGTCCCCGTGCGGCACCTCGGCTGTGGGAATCGCGTGGTTGGAGAACGTCGGTGTGGGAATCAGCTCCCCGGCCGCCGTGGCCGCCCACAGCACGGCAACTGCCCCCACACATCCGATCCTGACCAGCATCGTCATGGCTGATACACCTGTTGGAGGAGCGCGCGGGCGGCCGCGTTGGCCGGATCGCTGGCCTTCTGCCGGATCAGCGCCAACGCCTGTTGCTTGACACGGTACGGCGTCTCCCGCGGAATGCGTTCGTAGGCCAGGCTCGGACACGACACGGCGATGGCGCACTCGTTGCAGTTCTTGCACAGATCGTGCATCACCTGCAGATAGAGCGAGCCGTTCATCAGCGCACACCCTTTGACGCATACGCCGCAGCCAATGCACAGAGTCCGCTCGATCGTGTACTCGTAGAACCGCTGCCCCGCCTGTTCCTCGACCAGCGTACGCACGATC
>DAISIS010000350.1:0-6195 GCA_036821925.1 Pirellulaceae bacterium | reverse complement strand
ATCCAGCGGCTGGCTGCTCTTGTCGTCCTGCGACCAGCGCGCGCCGCTGGAGCGGCGGACCGGGACGCTGTGCCCGCGTGCGCAGCCGGAACGCGTCGATCGTGGGCGGAGGCGGTGCGGCGGATCGAGCCAGGAAGTCGTACAGGCGAGTTGAAACCATGATTGCAGAACGTCCCGCGCCACCAGCCGCATTGCGGTGGACTGTGCTGGTGCTCGTCAGCTTGGCCATGTTCGGCAACTACTATATCTACGACGCGATCAGCCCGCTGGCTGACGTCTTGAAGAGCCAGCTGGGCTTCACCGATCAGAACATCGGCTGGCTGCAGGCGATCTACAGCCTGCCGAACATCGTCATGGTGCTCATCGGCGGGTTCATCATCGACCGTTTGGGGACGCGGAAGTCGACCTGCATTTTCGCGTTTCTGTGCCTGCTCGGCGCCGCGGTGACTGCCGCCACGCCGACCCTGACGTACATGGCCGCCGGCCGGCTGATCTTCGGCTTGGGCGCAGAATCGCTGATCGTCGCGGTGACGACGGTGGTGGCGAAGTGGTTCCGGGGCAAGGAGCTGAGCTTCGCGTTCGGGATCAACCTGACAATCGCCCGGCTGGGCTCTTTCGCAGCCTTGAACTCGCCGACATGGGCGGAACCGTTCTATGACCATTGGCAGCGCCCCTTACTGATCACCGTCGCCTTCGGCGTCGTCTGTGTGGCGGGAGCGATTCTGTATGGGACGCTGGAGGCCTCCGCAGCCAGGAAGTACCAGGTCGGTGCGGCGCAGGCAACTGACAAGGTCGTCCTCAAAGACCTGCTGCTCTTCGGCACGTCGTACTGGCTGATCGTCGCCTTGTGCGTCACGTTCTACTCGGCGATCTTCCCGTTTCAGACCTTTGCGGTGAAGTTCTTCATGGATGCGCACGGCGTGTCGCGGGAAACCGGCGGCTTTCTGTCCAGCATGCTTACATTGTTCGCGATGATCGCCACACCGTTGTTCGGCTTGCTGGCCGATCGCATCGGCAACCGTTCGCTCCTGATGATGTGCGGCTCCTTGCTGCTGGTTCCCGTCTACCTGATGATGGCGCATACGTCGATCCTGCTCTACGTGCCGATGGCGATGATGGGGGTGGCCTTCTCCCTGATCCCGGGCGTGATGTGGCCTTCCGTGGCCTACCTGGTCGAGGAGTCGAAGCTGGGAACTGCCTACGGCCTGATGACGTTGATTCAGAATATCGGGCTGGCCGGCTTCAACCTGCTGATCGGCTGGGCCAACGATGTGTCGGGGGCGAGCGGCGAGAATCCCGGCGGCTACGCGCTCGGGATGTGGCTGTTCTCGGCGCTGGGATTGTGCGCATTCATCTTCGCCGGGCTGCTGCGCTGGCGCGAACGGGGTCCGCACGGCCACGCTCTGGAGACGATCACCACGAAACATGGCGGGTAGTCGGCCGAAGCACTGAGGAGACGTGACATGAGGATCTCAAAGAAGTTGTCCAGCGCGGCCCTGATTGCCGCACGGGACTGTATGGGCGTTCGGGCAGGGGAGCAGGTCGTCATTGTCACCGACGAACCGATGCAGCGGATCGCGCAGGCCCTGTTCCGGGCGACCCTCTCCTTGCAGGCGGAAGCGGTACTCGTGGAGATGACACCGCGTGAGAGCAACGGCGCAGAACCGCCGGCACTGGTCGCGCAGCTGATGGCGCAGGCCGACGTGGTGTTCTGCCCGACATCCAGGTCGCTCACACACACCGGAGCGCGGCGCGCCGCATCCGCTGCAGGCGCACGCGTGGCCACGCTTCCGGGCGTGACCGAGGAGATCATGGTGCGGTGCATGAACGCCGACTACGAGGCGATCGCGGCACGCACACGGCAGCTCTGCCAGTTGCTGGAGCAGACGGAGATCGTGCGGGTCGTGGCGCCGGCAGGGACCGACGTGACACTGCCTGTCGCAGGACGCCGCGCTCACGCGAGTTCAGGACTCTTCCGGGAGCCGGGTCAGTTTGGCAATCTGCCGACGGGCGAGGCGTATGTGGCCCCCGTCGAAGGCGCGTCGCAGGGGCGGGTCGTCGTCGACGGCTCGATGGCCGGGATCGGCATGCTCGCGGACCCTATTCACATCACCGTGCGGGATGGCTACGCCGAGGAGATCACGGGCGGCCCCGCGGCCGATCAGCTGCGCGCGTTGCTCGCACCCCATGGCCGGCCTGCACGCAACGTCGCAGAATTCGGGATCGGCACCAACGACAAGGCAATCCTCTCTGGCAGCATCATCGAAGATGAGAAAGTGCTGGGAACGATCCACATTGCCCTCGGCGACAACCAGTCGATGGGCGGCTCGGTCGCAGTGGCCAGTCACCTGGACGGACTCATCACCCGCCCGTCAGTCTGGTTTGACGACGTGCTGGTGATCCGGGACGGCGAGCCGGTGTCGTGTGCGTCCGAAGTGCGGCCCGGGTGAGTCGTTCGTCCCTCGTCACGTGCGAGGGCCGAAGCCCCTCCTGATGCCCGTCAGGATCGTGTGGGATGTGGAATGCGGGCTGCGGGATGTGGAGTCTTCGGTGCGGCAGGCGTGGCAAGGCAAGTGAGGCAACGATAAAGATGCGGATTCAACTGTGCCCGGCATTCATGGACTGGATTGTCTTTCTGGTGCTGTTTGCCGTGCTCTACAGCGCCGGCGAGCGCGGCCTGACGGGCAGTCAACGTGCCTGGCTCGGGGCGATCACGATGGTGACGTACACCGTCGTGAGTCTTCTCGTCGGACTGATCCTGACCCGCCGCAACGCGCGGAGCGTATTGTTGTTGAGCACTTTGGCGACGACCATCTTCGGTGCCGCGTCCGTGATGCTGCAGGACTTCGCCGCGCAGATGGTCTGCCTGGCGCTGCTGGGAGTCGGTCTGGCGGCCTTTTTCAACTCGTTCCAGACCTTCATGCGCGGCGAGACGGTTCCGGGACAGCTGGCGTTGACGGTCGCGCGCTACACCCTGGCCTGGAGCGCCGGCTCCAGCCTCGGATTTCTGTCCTCCGGTGCCGTCTACCGATTGGGCCCCGCGGCGCTGGCAGCGGTGACCGCGGCGGTCGGTCTCGGAGTGTTGACGCTTCTGCTGCAGCATCGACACCGGAGCCTGGACGAAGCGAGTGTGGAGGAACACCTTGAGCCGGTCGTGCACGGAGCGCGCATGGTCAATCCGGCCTACGTCTTGGTCGCCTGGTGTACGATCTTCACCGCCACGTTCATGCAGCGGCCGCTGCAGAGCCTGTTTCCCGCGCTGTGCGGTCACCAGGGAGTGGCCCCTGCGGTGGTTGGAGGAGTGTTGTTTTTGCACATGCTGTTGCAGGGCGTTGCGGGATACGCGTTAGGCCGTTTCGCGCGGTGGCGTTACCACCAGGCGCCGATCGTGCTGTTTCACGTCGGCGCGGCGATCGTGCTCGGCCTCGTGGCCTGGCGGCCCTCGGTGGTCGCCAGCTGCGTCGGGATCGTCGCGTTGGGATGCTACACCGGATTCGCGTTCTTCTCGAGCGTATATTATGCGAGCAATGCCGGCCGGCGATCATTTAACATTGGAGTCAACGAGTGCGTAGGAGGACTCGGATGCCTCTTGGGACTCTTCGCCAGTGATGCGACCATGGCCCGTACGGGCAACGAGTCGGCGATGTTCACGCTGGGGGCGGTGGCCCTGCTGGTATCGATGCTCGTCCAGGTGCTGATGCTGATGGCGTCGCGCCGCCCGGCAGCCGACCTTGCGGGCTTGCCGCCGGCTGTGTGCCCGCAGGAACTCTAAAAGAATGAGCGGTGGGAATCGCCGCACGTGATCTGGCGTAAGGCCGCGCTCTCGCGCTCACAACACCCTGGCAAACGAGAAAGGGAAACCGATGTTCTGGTTGCTGATATCCGTAACAGGTGCCACCCTGGGTGCTGGCTGGGAAGACGATTTTCGGTTTCAGCCACCCGGCGCGCGTCCGCACCTGGAAGTATGTTACTCCGATGCCACCCGGGAAACGTTCGAAATCCGCGCCGCCGACTACACGCTGCTCGGGCAACTGCGAGCTCCGCACCACCTGGTGGATCGGGCATCCGGCCAGGCCTGGTTGACACTCGCGGTCACCGATGCGGATGGCGTTCACTACGACACGCTGCGCACAGAGCCGGCTTCGCGGATCAACTTGTATCGGCGCGGACCGTACTTCTGCGAGATTCACTGGCTGGATCTGCAAGTGAGCGACGCCGCCGGCCGTGCCGCACCACTGCGCGGTGACCTTGCGCTCTACTGCTATCCCGACAAACTCCTGGCTTCGATCACGTGGCATGCCACAGCCGATTTCACGGCCCGGGAGGTGAGCTATCGAGGACTGCATGGCGAGCGGTCGTTCACGCCTGAACCATTTGTGGCAGGCTCTCACCAGGTATTCTCTTTCCCGGTGTTTCAGGAACCTCCTGCTCTGCCGGACTCGGCGTGGACGACGACCGAGGCTGATCAACCGATGCGGTACGACGCCGTGCGCGGCTGCTACACCATTGGCTCCCACAACCCCGGCGGCTTCGAAGGGCATTGCTTCGACCATCCCAACTATCGTGAACAGGTCACCTTCACAGTCCGCAATGACGACGTCCCCAGGAAGGTCTACATCTGCCACGAGACGTCGTCCGGCGTGCGCGGCCAGGTCGAGGGGGGCGTGGTGCTGGATGCCGACGGCCACCCACTTCCGTTGACTGTGCAGGTGTCGAAGAACTTTGCCGGCGAGAAGGAAGAGCGGTTCTACAATCCGGAGGACACGCCGCTGAGCGAGAACTACTTCCCGCTGTATCTGGATCCGGGTGAATCCCAGACGCTGACGTCCGTGCACCTCTACCAGAACTGGGGCAACCACATGACGAAGCACTTCTCGTCATTGGGCGCGTGGATGGATTACTTCCACAGCTCCACCGGCGTAACGGAGACTACCTGTTATGTGCCTTTCAAGTTCGGCGGGCTGCCGGGAGTGGACATTGCCGACTTCCGTGCGATGAGCCAGGACACGTTCTGGAATGGCCAGCCGCAGCACGACAACGTCGCGGGACACAGCTTTCTCTCGTACCACGACGGCGCCCAATGGCAGTATCTCACGTATCGCGGCACGACCTATCACAGCACGGGACCGAACTGGATCGATATCGGCCTGGAATACCTGTCGAGCGATGGTAAGATCCGCGGGGTGGTCCGCATGTGGGAGTATCCGCAGGTTGACGAACTGCGCAACTTCATTCACGTCCGCTACGAGGCGCTGGCACCCCTGACGGTCACCAACGCGCGCGAGAATTTCCGCCTGCTGACAGTCAGCTCGCACGTGCAAGGCCTGCGGTACACGCACGCCGCAGCGTCCGGTCTGCCGCACACGGCGCTGGACCTCTCCCGCAACGGCTTCTCCATTACCGGACACCCGCTGCCACGGCAAGCAGGATTCTGTGCCGTCTACGGCGAACAGAAAGGCTCGAACGCGGTCGTCATCCGGGACTGGCAGCATGGCGTGGGACCGGCCATGAGCGTGCTGACCGAGCTGCAGGAGCGGCGCCGCGGCGAACGGACAACCACGCACGCCAACACGCGTCTGCTAGTCGTGGCCGACGCCGATCAGGTGCAGCTGCAGGCGGGGGACGTGATCGAGTTTGACGCCTTCTGGCTCCCCTACGGAGAGATCGACGGCGCCCGGATTCCGCAGCGGGAAGCGGCCTGTTACGGCAGCCAGGGCCCGCGCATCAGCCAGGTCGTCGTCGGCACGCCGGTGGCCGATTTTCCCCCGGAGGTGCGCGCCGCGGGAAACCGGGCGGAATTCACTTTGGACGGGGGACGTAGCACACTGGCGGTGCTCGTCTCCGGCTTGTCCGACTACCGGTTCCCGCGCATCTATCGCGCCGAGTCCCGCGGTTGGGTACCAGTGACCCAGGCGAGCTGCGGCACTCTGGACGGGATCCAGGTGAACGTGGATCGCGACGGGCATTTTGTAGCGGCGCTGATTGTGCCCAGCGGCGGCGCTCCGCAACGGCTGAAATTCGAAGCCGGCATCGCTGACACGCCACAGCCGCGGATCCAGGTTGCGGTGGCGCCGAACACTCCAAATCAGCAGCGCAGCCACGCCGCCACGGTCCAGGCTCCCTGGATGAGCGTTCCGATCCGATTCCGCTATCCCGAGACCGTCAATACCGACGCGCTGGACTTCATCGATCACG
>DAISIS010000349.1:0-6198 GCA_036821925.1 Pirellulaceae bacterium | reverse complement strand
GTCAGGCAGAGATCTGGAAGGAGACCGTGGACGCGGCGCGCGATCAGTGGTCCGGGTCGGCCGACCGTTCGGCGGTCGCTATTCGCGAGAGTCTGGCAGAGACGCTGGACGCGTGCTTGACCCGCTTTGCGGAGCGGCTGACGGAGGCCGAAGCTACCGCCTCGGACCAGGCGCGGCAACGGTGGGAGCAGTGGCAGACGGTGCTGTCCAACAACGCCCGCATGATGCAGACGCAGCAGCAGGAGATCAGCCGGCAGAGCGAACTGATGGCGCGCATCGTGGAGGCCACGGGCGAGGTGATGCAGCTCGAAGCGTCACTCAACGAGAACCTCAAGGCGCTGGCGGGTGCGAAGAACTTTGAAGACACCGTGATGAGTCTGGCGGCGGCCATCCATCTGCTGAATACGCGCCTGGGGGGGACCGAGGGTGACGCGCGGCGCATCGACTTGGGGCCGCCCAGAGTGCAGGGTCGCGCAGCATGAAACGATCTCGAACCAGGCCCTCTACGAGCGGCTTCTCGCTGCTCCCGTTTCTGGCCGTACTGCTGTGCACCGTGGGCGTCCTGATCGTGCTGCTCGTGCTCATGGTCCAGATGGCCCGGGTCGATGCGGCGGAAGATCCCGAACCCCGCGACCCGCTGGCGCCGCCCGATCACGCGCAGGTAGCGAAGGAAGACTACGAATGGCGGCGTGAGCTGCTCGAGCAGCAGCGGGAGCAGGTCCGGCAGGACATCGCCCGCAAGCGGCTGGCGTTGAGCCACCTGGAGGAGCACATCCGGGAGCTGGAGCGGCGGTGGGAGGAGCTGCGCGCGCAGGCGGCCGACCTGCAGCTGCGTTCGCGCGGCCAGATCGCCGATCAGGACACCGCGCAGGCCGAGCTGCAGCAGCTGCGCGCGGAGATCGCGGCGGCCCAGGCGGAGCTGGAGGCGGCCCGGCAGAAGCTGGCCAGCCAGCCGGCTGCGTACGCCATCATTCCCTACAACGGGCCGAACAGCACGCGGCGGCGCCCCATCTATCTCGAATGCACCGGCCGGGGCGTGATCATTCAGCCGGAGGGCATTCTGCTGGGCGCCCCGGATTTCGACGGGCCGCTCGGCCCCGGCAACCCGCTCGATGCGGCCCTCCGCGGCATCCGCGAACACTATGCGCGCACCGGCGCGATGGGAACGCAAGGTGAACCCTACCCACTGCTGATTGTCCGCCCGGATGGGATCGAGGCCTACGCGGCGGCCCGCCTCGCCATGCAGGCCTGGGAAGAGGAGTTCGGGTACGAACTGGTCGACCAGCACCTGCCGCTCAAGTACCCGGACGCCGATCCGGCCCTGGAGCAGCTGGTCCAGAAAATCATCGGCGACGCACGGTCCCGCCAGGAGATCCTGGCGGCCGCCATGCCCAGCCGCTTCGAGCGGCGCGAGAGCAACGTCGGCTTCGTCGCTTCCCCCACACGCGGCGGTTTCGTCCGGCAAGGGGATGCGGGGGGCGAACTCCGCGGAGCGCGCCGCGGCGGGTTCGGCCAGGGTGGCGACAGCCGGTTCGCCCAGGGGCACGCCCCCGGGCCCGTCTCCGTGGCGCCGCCCGGCAGCTTGCCGGACGCCCCGGCCAGCGCGTCCGGACCGGCGGGGGCCGAGGGCGTGGCGGGCGCGACCGTGGGCGGCGGCGTCTCGCCGATGGCCAAGACGCGTGGCCAGAACTGGGGCCTGCCACAACGGGCCGCCGACGCGACCGGCATCGTGCGTCCGATCCGCGTCGCCTGCCTGCCCGACCGCCTGATCATCCTGCCCGACCGCGATGAGACCCGCGCTCCCGACGTGATCCTGGTGGAGGGCGCGATGTACGCGGAAGTCGACGCCCTGGTCTCGAAGATCTGGACCCGCGTCGAAGGCTGGGGGCTGGCCGTGGCCGGCGGCTACTGGAAACCGGTGCTCAACGTTCAGGTGGCGGACGGGGCGGAACCGCGATTCGAGGAGCTGCGGGTGCTGCTCGACGGCAGCGGACTGGACGTGCAAAGGAGCGACAAGTGACGCGACTGCGCAGTGAAGTCGATGCGCCCGGCCAGGACTCGTTCCTCGACGTCGTCGGGAACCTCGTCGGCATCCTGATCATCCTGGTGATGATCGTGGGCACGCGGGCGCAGCATGCGATCCATCAGGCGGAATGCGCGCCGGAAGGGCCTTCGCAGGTGGACGTCGAAAGCCCGAAGAACGCCGCCGTCGCCGTCCGCCAGGATCTGGAGACGATGCTGCAGAAGACGCAGCAGCAGGAGATCGAGATCGCCTACCGGCGCAACGAGCGGGATCGCATGTTGATGTTCATCAAGACCGCCGAGGAGGTGGTGACGCAGGAGGCCGGCAAGCTGACAGAAGATCAGCGTCGAGCGCACGAGCTGGAAGCCGAGCTGGCGGCCGCGCGCCGGGAGCAGGCCGATCTGAAGATGGCGCGGGAGACCTTGGCGACGACGCAGGCCCCCGTCACCGTGCTTACGCACCGCCCCACACCGCTGGCCAAGACGGTCTTCGGCAAAGAAGTCCATTTCCGCCTGCAGGCCGGCCGCATCCTCTACGTCCCGGTCAATGAGCTGGTCGACATGTTCAAGGCCGAGGCCAAGGAAAAAGTCTGGAAGCTCAAGCAGGCACCGGAGATCACCGATACGGTCGGGCCCTTCCGCGGCTTCCAGCTGCGGTACACACTCAAACGCACCACCCACAACGTCGAGACGCGCACCGGCATGGCCGTCGAACAGCGCGTCGAGCTGGACCACTTCGTGATCGTGCCGACCCAGGATGTGCAGGGGGAGACGGTGGACGAGGCCTTTGCCGACGACTCGGACACGCGTTCCATCCTGGCCGGCTACGATCCAAACCAGACCACCGTCACCATCTGGGTCTATCCGGACAGCTTCGGCCCCTTCCGCGCCGTGAAAGACGAGCTGTACAAGCTGGGCTATCTCACCGCCAGCCGCCCCATGCCCGAGGGGCAGCCCATCAGCGGGTCGCCCCAGGGCACCCATTCGACCGCCGAGTGACCGGTGCGGCGGGCGGTCAGGCCTGCCCCTCCGCCTCACGCGTCCGGTGTGGAGGGTCGACCAGCGCGATCACGGTCTGCCCGGCGCGCAGTCGCGGCACGTCCCCCACGCCACAGACGTGCAGACGCCGGTCTTCGGCGATCACGAACAGCACCACTGCTGAAGGACCGTACCGGCGTTGGAAGTCTTCTGGCGTGAACGAGCTGGTGAGGCGTGTCTTCTTGATCACCGCGCCCTCACGGAGCCGCTGCACCAGGCGCGCGTGATGCAGTTCGGCTCCAAACAGCGTGCGGCCGCGCAGGTGCGCAGCGCTCGCCGCGCGCCGGCCTGTGCCCGTGCGCGCTGGCGGGAGCCCGTAGACGTTGGCCCGCCCGAAGAGCGGAGTGAACTCGCGCGCCGCCAGCATGTTCACCTCGTCGTTGCTCGTCAGCGCCAGGAGCCGACCGATGCCGCTCAGCTCCAGTTCCTCGTGCGTCTGCTCCGCCAGGATGCTGGCGCATTCCGCCGGCAGGCCCGCCATGCGGGCCTCCGCCACGCTGGTGTAGTTGGTGTCGACCAGACGCACCGGAATCCCTTCGCTCAGAACGGCTGCGGCAATCGGCTGGACCCACGGTTCGGCGCCGACAATCAGCAGGCCCTGCGGGTTGGGGTCCGCCAGCCCCAGGCGGCGCGCCAGCGGTGCGGCCAGCAGTCCATAGACTGACACGGTGCCGACGATCACCAGGAACGTGATTGGCACCAACTGCGTGGCGGCCGGGGAGACCGGCGCGTCGAGCGAGGAGAGCTTGAGCGCAAAGACCGAGGCGACTGAGGCGGCCACGATGCCACGCGGAGCGAGGCAGGCGACAAACACCCGCTCGCGCCACGTCAACGCTGTGCCGAGCGTGGCGAGCAGCACGCAGGCAGGCCGGACGACCAGCAGCAGCGCGGCCAGGAACAGCAGGCCCCGCCACCCGACGGCCAGCAGATCGGCGGGCTGCAGACGCGATCCGAGCACCACAAACAGGACCGAGATCAGCAGCACCCCCAGGTGCTCTTTGAACTCCAGCACGTGATGCACGCGCACGTCCTTGTGGTTGCCCAGCACAATGCCCAGGAGCGTCACCGTTACCAAGCCGGACTCGGGCTGCAGATAGTTCGAGACCGCGAAGGCCGCGAGCGCCACGGTCAATACGAGCGTCGCGTGCAGGTAATCGGGTACCCAGTAGCGGCGAATGCCGCAGGCCAGCAGCCACGCGCCCCCGGCGCCGCCCAGCACGCCGACGGACAGCGTCTGGGCCAGCTCCACCACCGGTCGGCCGGGATGCACGCCCTCGGCCACCGCAAAGAAGTGCTCAAATACCAGTACGGCCAGCACGGCTCCCACCGGATCGATCACAATGCCTTCCCACTTGAGCACGGATCCCACGCGGCGGGACGGCCGGACGTGACGCAGCAGCGGTATGACCACGGTCGGACCGGTCACGACCAGCACCGCGCCGAGCAGCGTGGCGAGCCGCCCTTCCAGGCCGAGAATCGCCCAGGCCGCCACCGCCGTCAGCGCCCACGATACGCACGCGCCAAGGCTGCACAGCTGCCAGACTGCCCGGCCCGATGTCCGGAGTTCGGAGAGCTTCAGCGTCAGCCCGCCCTCCAACAGAATCACGGCCACCGCCAGCGAGACGATGGGGAACAGCAGTTTCGGTCCCACCGACTCGTCCGACCCGGTCACCTCGGCCAGCATCGCGTCCGGACGCACGACCTGCCCGAGCAGGATGCCGAAACCGAGCAGCAGGAGAATGGCCGGCAGACGCAAACGCCAGGCCAGCCACTGCGCCAGGATCCCCAGCAGGGGCACGCCTGCCAGGTAGTAGAAGAGCAAGTGTTCGTCCACAGGCTGTTGGCTCCAGGCCCTCTACGCCACACGGCAGTCCCCCACCGCGCACTGAACCCTGAACACTGAACACTGAACACTGAAAACTGAAAACTGAACACTGAACACTGAAAACTGAAAACTGAATACTGAAAACTAACCCCTCACATCTCCTTGATCAGCTCCGCGCAGACCGTCCGGACCTGCGTCGGGTCCGCGTTGGGGTTTCGCTTGCGGGCCTGGCCGATCAGCGCTCCGAGCGCCTGCTGTTTGCCGCTTTTCACATCGGCGACGATCTTCGGGTTGGCGGCCAGCAGTTCCCGGCACAGGGTGGCGAGCGCCTCGGCCGATACCTGGGCGATGCCCAGCGCGGCGACGGCGGTGGCGAGATCGGAGCCGGTGTCGACCATCTGCTGCAGCACCTGTCGGCCGCGCGTCGTGTCGAGCTCGCCGCTGCGCACCATGCGGAGCAGTTCGGCCAGGACGGGGGGCGCCACGGAGAACTCGGCGATGCTGATCCCGCGCTCGTGGAGCGTCCGGAGGACGTCCTGCTGGATCCAGTTGCTGGCCCGTTTCGGGTCCTGGCACTGGGCAGCCACCTGTTCGAAATAGTCGACCAGTGGCTGGCCCTGATTGACCAGCACGTCGGCGTCGTAGCGATCCAGGGCGTAGGTGGCCACCAGCCGGTCGCGCAGCGCCGCGGGCAGTTCGCCGAGCGCCGCGCGGGCCGCGTCGATCTCGGCGGGCGTCACCCGCACGGGCACCAGATCCGGGTCGGGGAAATAGCGGTAATCGCTGGACTCTTCCTTGTGCCGCTGGGCCCGTGTCACCTGCGCCTGATCGTCCCAGCCGCGCGTCTGCTTGGGTACGTCGCCCAGCTTCTGCCCCGTCTCCTGCCAGACCTGGTACTGGCGGGCCGCTTCGAAGGCCAGGGCCCGCTCCACCGCGCGGAAGCTGTTCATGTTCTTGATTTCGACGATCGGCGTGGCGAGGGGGCCGCGCGGCGACGGGACGTGCAGGTTCACGTTCGCGTCCACCCGCAGGCTGCCCTCCTGCATATTGCAGTCGGACACGCCGATGTAGCTCAGCAGCAGTTTGAGTTCGGTCAGGTAGGCTTTGGCTTCTTCGGGTGAGCGCAGGTCGGGGTGCGTCACGATCTCGAGCAGCGGTGTGCCGGCGCGATTCAGATCGATCCGGCTGTCGGCTCTGCCGGCGACCTCGTCATGCATGCTCTTGCCGGCATCTTCTTCCAGATGCGCGCGGATGATCCGCACGCGGCGATCGGGAAACCGCCCCTGCGGATCGCCGATGTCCAGGTAGCCGTC
>DAISIS010000348.1:0-6201 GCA_036821925.1 Pirellulaceae bacterium | reverse complement strand
CGTCTTGCAGATTTTTCAGGCCCTCGCGGCCTGAAAAAATCTGCAACACTGGGGTAGACAGCCATGACTGCGAAGGTGGCGTTCCAACTCGGTTCGCTTCACAGCTCACCCCTACGATGACCGCTCAGCATCGGCGAGTTGTCTCGCCAGCTTGCTTCGGGATTGATTCAGTGCCTCGGCGGCATCCCGTGCATTGGCGAACGCCTCATCCAAAGACTGCGCCTCGGTAACCAATTCCGGGTCAAGCGGCGACGTGACGACGTAACCGCCTTCGTCGGCAGGTTCGAGGGACAATACCATTTCACCATCGCTGACTGTATAGACTTTACTCGCGATCACTTTTCGGTACCCCACAAAAATGACATTCTTCGGGAACCCCCGAATGCCTCCATTCTAACCCGCGCTGCTCAGCCGGCAAACACCGACGTCCAACACCTCTGTGGAGGCATGCGTCCGTGCGAGTGACAATTGGTGGATTGATGGGACTCGCCGCAAAGGTATCGGATCCTGAGCGCAAGGGAGTACCCCAGGCATCCTGGAATTCCGCGTCTGGATAGAGGTCTTCCGCGTCCACCATACGCTCGGGATACTTGCTGTGACTTTGATGATGACCCTCCACCGTCGACTGCATTGAACTCTGGCACATCGATCGTATCGATTCCGGAAACGACTGTAACGGGAAGTGACCACCCAACTCTCGAGTAATGATCAGCACGTCGAGCGGACAGAGGGACCCGGCCGTCTCCACCACACCAACCGATGTTCGTTACGGCCGGTTTCCGGCCGCTTCCGCGCCGCTCTTCTGCTGCTCCACCAACGGCGCGACGCGTGCCTGTTGCCGGGCATACTGGTCGTAATTCGTGAGCAGATCGACCAGGGCGTCGAGTTGTTCGAGGCTGGTTCCGTGGTACAGGTCCTGCGACGCGGCAGCGCCGAGGAAGGGGGCCGCGGGGTCGTACGGGATATTGATCGGCATGCCGGTGTAGGGCAACAGGGCGTTGGGTTTGGCCAGCCAGGTGCGGACGTAATCTGGCCGCAATCGCGGATACACGGCCGCCAGATCCGGCGCTTTGACACGGTCGATTCCCCCCGGGTCGAAGTCACCGACGCGGTGGCATTTGATGCAGTAGTTCTCGCTCGTAACGATCCTCATCGCATCCACCAGGTGCCGGCCGGCGGGTGACGCCTCCAGTTCCAATGGGCCGGTGTCCGGGGCGGGCGACGCGGCCAGCTGCTGCGCGTAGCGGGCATCGGCCTGTGCCAGATACGTTTCCCGGCGTTGGGTGGCCACCGGGTACGGATACGCGGCCCGGTCTTGGGCGGCAAAATAGTCGGTCAGCACCTGCGCTTCACTGGGGGACAGATTGTACTTCGGCATCCGCATCAGTGCGGCGGGTCGGACGGGATGCGGGTCCAGCAGGTAATCGTTCAGCCAGGCGGGCTGCACTTTGCCTCCTTCGCCGCAGAGCGGTGGCGGCAACCAGGCCCAGGCTTCGGACCCTTTCGCGCTGGGATTCTCCCGCCGCTCGCGTTCCACCACGTGCGGCAGCAGGTACCGGGTCAAGGCCCCGCCGTACGCGCGCCGCCGCTGCTCAATCTGCGTGGACGGGACCACCAGCGTCCCCTCACCGACCTGGTACGGCCACCCATCGAGTACCGCGGGACGCCACAGGTCGAAGCCGTACAGGAGCTGATCCGGAGCGAACGACGCGTCTTCGTCTTCTTCCAGCGGGAACTCGTCGGGATCGAAGATGGCCGCCCGGCCGTCGTGCCCCAGGGCGGGCATGCCGCGCAGCACTGCAGTGCGCAGGCCGCGGCGGTCGGTCTGCCGGGCAGCGGCCAACGTCGCCTCATCAACCGGCGTGTGCACAAACGGATAGGTGGTCTGCTGCGGTTGCGCGCCGTAGCTGTCCGGTGGCAGCGCGAGCTGCCACGTCTCCGGTTCGAGCACATGGCAGCCGAGGCACTGGTACTTGCCGAGCACTTCGCGGCCGCGGATCAGCGCCGTCGTGCGGGCGTCGGGCTGGTAGGCAAAGGCTTCCGTGGGAGGATCGGAGACGAGTCCGAGTATGACCGTCATCACAGCCTCCCGCTCCGCAGCGTTCAGCGGGAACTGCGGCATGCGCAGCCGTGCCGTGTATTTCTTGTTGTGCGTCTCCTGGAAGTCGAAACTCCGCGGCTCGGTCAGCTTCTGGAAGAGGAAACCGATCCGGCTGTGCGACTGCAGCTGCTCCTGAAAGTACGGTGGCCGCGTGTCGGCGGGCGGGGCAGACTGCCGGACGTACTGTGCGACATGCCCGAAGGCCAGTTCAGCGGTGTTCTTGCGCCCCCAGCCGGTCAGGCTCGGTCCGATCGGCTTGGCATCTTCCAGCCCCGGGATTTCGTGGCAGGCGAAGCAGCCGTTGGCCAGGAGCGATTTGCGTGCGACGTAGAAGGTGCGTTTCCGGACCAGGTCGGCGGGCGTCCCGTCCCCATCGGCCGGCGCGTCCACGCTCAGTTCCCGTTCGGGCCCTTTCATCGTCTGCGCCTCTGCCGCGGGAATGCCCTCGCGCAGGAACCGCTGGGCCGTCGCTTCGGGAAAGTCGTCGCGCAAGTACATCAGGGTCAGTTGTTCGAGCGCTGCGCGTTGTGACTCGTCCAGCTGCACGAGGGCGTCTGCAGTCGGCGTCCAGTCACCTGCCGGGCGGCTCATCAAATAGGCCACGATGTCAGCCACCGGGTCGGTGATCGCCACAACCTGACCGCGCTCATCCCGCTGCTCGACCCGACTCAGTTGCGCGTCGGGCATCACCGTGCGGGCATCGTAGCGGGTCGGCTGCTGGATCCAGCTGTACAGCCACGGGCCGCCGTGCGGATGCCGGCCGGCAGCGAACTTGGCGGCCGTGTTCGACAGGTCGGGGCCGAGTTCCACAGCATCGGCGTCCCGATACCTGGCCACGTCCGGGAAGTCCGCATGGCTGTGGCAGACCAAGCAGCCGCTCTGTTGGAATACAATGCGCCCGCGCTGGATCTGCGCCTCCACTTGTTCGGCCGTCGCGACCGGCGTGACCTCTGCCGGCGGCTGCGCGTAGTCGTACGGCTGGCTCCGTTCCTGCAGGTAGACGGCCATGCTGTAAATGGCCAGCGCCTCGCGCTGCCGTTCCACATCGGTGCTGGGCAGGTGCTGCCACAGGCCGAAAGCCTGAGGCATGCGCGCCGTCGGCCGGAACCGGGCGGGCCGCTGAATCCAGTCGAACAGGAATGGCAGATCGAGCTTCGCGCCGACGAAACGCAGCGACGGACCGACCTTGCGGAGCAGGCCGGGGGAGTCCTGGTCCTTCGGCTCCATACGCAGGTCGGGGGCCACGCGCCGCCCCGTGCTGCTGTAGCCATCGATGTCGTGGCACCCGAAGCAGCCGTAGGTGCGGATCAGGCGATAGCCGGCCAGCAGTTTGGGGGCCGGGGGATCGGGAAACCGTTCACTCGGCTCCAGGTCAACGACCTGGTGGTGGCACTTCAGGCACGCGCTTTCCGCAAATCGGCGCGGGTACATCGGATAGTCCCAGTGCGGATTGTCGAACCAGCCGTACTGCTCCTGCCAGCGGCGGCGGGCGTCGGGATCGTTGGGTGCATGCGACGCCCACTCAAAGGCGGTGGCACTCCCCTGCCCTTCGTGGCACACGGTGCAGCCGAACCGGCTCGCCGGATGAGGACTGTTCGGACCCACGAACAGGTCGAGCCGCGGATGCCCGGCATAGGGATGTGGCAGTCCCCGGCGCACAGTCACTCGCAGCGCAGGCCGCGGCGTTTCACCCGCTGCCAGTGCCGCCCGGTGCGCCGCAGCCGCCGCCAGGCATTGCTGCGCCACCCATGCGCGGCGGTCGCTCCCTTGTGGCACAGGCTGGCCATCCACCGCCACAATCACGTCACCCACCAGCAGGCCGCCGGCGCTGCCGGCAGGCGGCTGGGGTGCCGGATCCGACTGCAGCATCTGTGCGCGCAGGTCCCGACCGAGCACAGTCTGTTCACCGGGCTGCCACACACGTGCGTTGGCCGCCGGACTTTGCGGAACCAGCCGCATGACCGTGGGCGCAGCGGGCTGCAGCAGGCCGGTGGACGAGAGCCGGATGCCGAACAGATCCTCCAGCCGCGAGTCCAGTTGGCCGCGCGCCGCCGCGTGGGGCTCGGTCGCGGGCAGCGCCGGCCCGGCCGGGGTCAGCGCAGTCTGCGCGGGCAGCTCCAGGGCGAGCTCCACCGTCGTCTCCGGGGCAAACAGCGGCTGGTCGGGTGCCGGGCCGAGCAGTTTCTGGATCCCCTGATGACAGGTCACGCAGCGGTCAAAACGCCGCACCCGGCCAAAGCTGCCACACGGCTGATCGAGCCCTTCGCTCCACAGATTGTCGACCCGGCGGGGCGAATTCAGTGCATCCAGAAACGGCAGTTCCAGCCACCGCTTGCCCAGCCGCGGCAGGTACCCCGGGAAGGTGAAGTAAGTCGATCGTTTCTCGGCCACCAGGGCGTCCAGCCGACGCGATTCTCGCTCGAGGGCGTTGAGCTTCGTGCGGATCGCCTGCTCATTCTCGGTCACCTGCCGCAGCACAGCCTGCAGCCGCTGGCGGTGATCGGCAGCCGCGTCGCCGGCGCGCGTCAACCGGTCGAGTTCCGCCTGGCGGCGGTCGATCTGCGTCTGCAGCTGTTGCAGCGCCGCGGCGGACCGGCCGGCGCTGACCGCCAGGCCGTACGCGGACCGGGCCGCATCGAGCTCAGCGCGCTCAAATCGGCCCTGGCGGCGCAGCGTGTCTTCCCGAAACCTCGCTTGATCGATCCATCCCTGGAGCGCGGCCAACGCGGCTTGGCGCCGGGGCAGCACGGCGGCTTCCGCCTCCCGGCGGGCGGCCAACGCCTCCGCTTCCGCGCGCCGCGTCTGTTCCTGGGCGGCCTGCAGCGCCGGCTCGACGCGCTCGAGCGATTCGCCCTCCGAGCCGGCGGCAGCCCGAGCGTGTGCGGCCGCATCATCGGCGTCCAGACGCGCTTTGTCGGCCTGCAGCCGTGCCGCCTGCCACACGCGCCGCGATTCCTGCGCTTGCGCGGCCGCCGCGGTGAGCTGCTCAACCGCCTCGTCCAGCGCATCGAGCGACGGCGCCGCCTCGGCGCGGCGGAGGGCATCCTGGCGGATCTCGTCGCGCAGCATCGCCAGCAAGGCGCCGGGCAGCTCCTTCGACTGTTCCTCCACCAGGCTCTGCGTCAGCCGCTCCCGCTCGCTCACGACATCTTCCGTGAGCGTCTGCAGCTGGCGCCAGCGCGTCACCTGCGCTTCCAGGCGATCGCTCGTGCGCTGGATCTGCTTCCACGGCCGACGGTGATCGACCACCAACACCCACACAGTCGCTGCCAACAACAGCACGCTCGCCACCGCAAACACCCGGTGCAGGCTCTTCTGGTTGTAGTAGGTCTGGTCCGTCGCAGGCATGGCAGGCAACTAGAAATTGAAGAAGTACTCCGGGATCGCCACGAAGTAGTTCATGTTGAACAACCAGCGGCAGAGCATTTTGAGCGGGAGCAGGGCCATCAGCAGCAGCAGCCACAGGGTGATCCAGTAGCGGCAGCGACCCTGGCGGTTCCGCAACGCCCGGATCGGCCGGCTGCAGCGGGCCAGGGCACCGGGCAGCACCAGGAGGTAGACGCCCAGCAGCAGGAGCCCCGGCGATTCGCGCAGCACCACGGCACCCAACTGCTGCCACCCGCCGGCGCCCGCGGGCGCCGCCGGCAGCGGCCGGCCCAGCCAGTCCATCCAGAATCGCTCGGACAACTGCACGTTGTTGAGCGCCTCGACTTTGTGCACGTCCCAGGTTTCGTACAAACCGAAGAAGCTCCAGTTCGGCCCCCGGCAGAATGTGCCCAGCAGCATCGGGACAATCCAGAGCACCAGAAACCCAAACTGGAACGCCAGATACGCGAACTTCCGCTCGCGGATCGTGTAGTAGCCGTTGCCCTGCTCGTTGACGTCGAGATACGGCAGCGCCATCAGCCCAAAGATGATCAGCGCGGGCACAACCACACCGGCCATCCACGGGTCGAAGTACATCAGCAGCTCCTGCAGACCCAGGAAGTACCAGGGCGCCTTCGAAGGATTCGGAGTCTGTACCGTGCTGGCCGGCTGTTCCAGCGGCGCCTTGAGCAGGATCGACCAGACCAGCAGCAGCGTCATCAGCGCCACCATGC
>DAISIS010000347.1:0-6229 GCA_036821925.1 Pirellulaceae bacterium | reverse complement strand
GCGGTGGCCATGCGGTACGCACAACGCGGGGAGCTGTTCGAGCTCAACCTGATCGACACTCCCGGCCATGTCGACTTCCAGTACGAGGTCTCGCGATCGCTGGCCTGCTGTGAAGGTGCCATGCTGCTGGTCGATGCGTTCCAGGGTGTGGAGGCGCAGTCGGTCGCCAATGCCTATGCCGCGATGGAACACGATCTCAGGATCCTGCCCGTCATCAACAAGATCGACCTCAAGCACGCCCGGGTCGATGAAGTGGCCGAAGAAATGGAACACTCGCTCGGGATCGATCCGAGTGAGATCATCAAGGTCAGCGCCAAAACGGGTGTGGGGGTACCGGAGCTGCTCCAAGCCATCTGCACGCGGATTCCCGCACCGCAGGGAGACCCTCACGGCGCCCTGCAGGCCATGGTCTTCGACTCGCACTACGACGAGTTCCGGGGGGCGATTACCTACGTGCGCCTCATGAACGGCCGGGTGACGCGGGGACAGAAGATCCGCTTCCTGGGCGGTGGCACCACCCACGAGGTCCTGGAGGTCGGGCAGTTCGCGCCGCACAAACGCCCCTGCCACGAGCTGCAGGCCGGCCAGGTCGGCTACCTGATCTGCAACATCAAGTCCCTGGACATGGTCCACATCGGCGACACGGTCAGCGTCCCGGGAGAGGGAGCCGCCCCGGTACTGACCGGCTACCAGCCCCCGCAGCGGATGGTCTACTGCGGGCTGTACCCGTCCGACGGGCAGGACTTCGCGGAGCTGCGTGAAGCCCTGGAGAAACTCTCGATCAACGATCCGAGCTTCGACTTCCAGCCGGAAACCAGCGACGCGCTCGGCTTCGGGTTCCGCTGCGGCTTCCTCGGATTGCTCCACATGGAGATCATCCAGCAGCGTCTGGAACAGGAAGCCGATATCGATCTCGTGCAGACAGCGCCGAACGTGACCTACCAGGTCACGACCAGGCAGGGGGACGAGCTGGAGATCCACCGCCCGCAGGAAGTCCCCGATGCCGGGGACATCGTCGAGTTTCGCCAGCCGGTGGTGCGCGTGAACTTCATCCTCCCGACCGACAACATCGGCACACTCATGAAGCTGTGCCAGGATCGCCGCGGCGTCCATCGCGCCACGGAGTACATTTCCCCCACGCGCGCCATGCTGCGATATGACCTGCCTCTGGCCGAGGTCATCTATGACCTGCACGACAAGCTGAAGAGCGCCACACGCGGCTACGGCACCATGGACTACGAGCTCATCGGCTACTTCCCCGCCGATTTGGTGCGGCTGGATATCCTGGTCAACGGGACACGCGTCGATGCCCTGTCCATCATCTGCGAAAAGGCCGATGCTGACCGGCGCGGCCGCGCGGTCACCAAGAAACTCAAGAGCGAGATCGACCGCCACATGTTCGAAGTGGCCGTGCAGGCGGCCATCGGCTCCCGCGTCATCGCCCGCGAAACAGTGCCTGCCATGCGCAAGAACGTGACGGCCAAGTGCTACGGCGGCGACATCACGCGGAAGCGGAAACTGTGGGCCAAACAGCGCGAAGGCAAGAAACGCATGAAGTCGATTGGCCGAGTGGATATCCCGCAGAAAGCGTTTATGGCCGTGCTCGACACGGGAAACGATAAGAAGTGACCGGACAGCCTGAGCAGCCGCGTGCGCGACCACACCGCTGGCAGTGGTGCGGCCGGGTCGTGCTGGCAGCCGCCGCAGCGCTTGCCATACTGCGGCTCACGTCGATCCAGGGCTGCCTGCGCCCCGTGCGGATCACCGGCGGCTCCATGGCCGATTCGTTCTGCGGACCGCACTTCCGGGTGACGTGCCACGAGTGCGGCATGCCGTTCCGCTGCGGCACGGAGTTCCCACCCGCCGGGAATCTGGCCACCTGCCCGAACTGCGGCTGCCACGACAATCCGGTCGATACCTCGCGCCCCGCCCCCGGCCAGCGCGTGGTGATCGATCGGTGGGCAGGGAAGATACCCGGCCCGCAGGCCTGGCAGGCTGTCGCCATCCGGACCCCGCACGACCCACACCGCCTGACCGTTAAACGACTCGTAGCGCGTGGCCCCGGGCGCGTCGCAATCCGGGACGGCGACGTGTACCTCAACGGCCAGATCCAGCGCAAGTCCCTCGCGCAACTGCGCGACGTCCGCGTCCTCGTCCACGATGACACGTACCGCGCGCCCCAGGCCAACCGCTGGCAGCCGGCGCGGCCCGATGCAGCGTGGAAAGCCACCAGCACCGGCTACGTCTTCGCCCCGGCGACCGGCCCGGACCTGCACGTGCAGTGGCTGGATTACACCCAGTGGACCTGCTGGCCCCATGACGACCCGGACCGGGACCGCACCCAACACGTTCCGATCTTCGACCACGACGCCTATAACCAGAGCCTCTCGCGGGGCAGCCTGCACCCGGTGCCGGATATCATGCTGGCGTGTCAGCTGCAGGTCAGCGGGCCCGGCCACTGCATTCTGAGACTGACCAGCCGCGGCGACGAGTTCACCTGGGAGCTCGCCGCCGCGCCGGACAAGTGTCGACTGCGTCGGAACGGACGCGCCGTGGCGACCGCTCCCGGACCGCGCCGGCCAGCCCCCTGGCAGATCGAGCTGGCCGCCTGCGATCAACGCCTCCTGGCTGCCGTGGACGGTGCGATCGTCTTCGAGTTCCCCTACGATCCGACTGCCGGCGCGAGCAGAGACCAGCGACGACTCTCGATCGGCGGGCGAGACGCACACGTGCGGTTCGAGACTCCCCGAGTCTATCGTGACCTGCATTACGGGGGGCCCGGGGGCGCGGAACGCTGGGAGGCCCCCCAGCCACTGCAGGCAGCCGAGTGGTTCGTCCTGGGTGACAACGTCCCGGTCTCGATCGACAGCCGGCTCTGGTCAGCCATCGCCGGACGGGATATTCTGGGACCGGTACGACCTTGGATTCGTGTTCGTTAACGTCCCCAGCACGAGAGATGTTTGCAGCCTGCGGGCCAGGCCGGTCTGGCCACCGAGCCCCCTGCCACTGCCCCCCATCTGGCCGGGTGAGAATTTGGGCTGTATCGAATTCGCGCTCAGCGAATACAATCACGTATCTGCGCCAATTGGATTTGTCACGAACAGGAGAAGCGGCGTCGGCGTCGCGGTCTGGCCTGCCTGGCTGACAGCCGGGAAGCCTGCCCCGAGGAGCTGCAGGCGTATCCCGCGTCTGGCCCGCCTGAACGCCTGAAGAAGACATCATGAGCAAATCGAGACCCACCGCAGCGGTGCCAGCCCATCGCGAATCGCGCGCGTCGCGCCGGGAGGAATCCACGCCGCCGTCTGGTCACGCGTTGCGGGAAACGATCGAGTCGGTGGCGTTGGCGGTCATCCTGGCCTTTCTGTTTCGGGCGTTTGTGGCCGAGGCGTTCGTCATTCCCACAGGCTCCATGGCTCCGACTCTGATGGGGCAGCACAAGGACGTGCAGTGCCCGGAGTGCGGTTACTGGTACCAGGCTGGCGCCAGCCTGGAAGATGGGGCGACGGCCCAACAGCGCGGGGAGAGTCCCCGGATCGTCGTGGCCACGACGTGTCCCCTGTGCCGTTACCGGCTGATCCTGGACCTGCGGAACAACGCCAACCAGAAGACCTTCTCGGGCGATCGCATCCTGGTGAGCAAATTCGTGTACGACTTTGCGCCGCCGGAGCGTTGGGATGTGGTTGTGTTCAAGTATCCGTTTGACGCGAAACAGAACTACATCAAGCGTCTGGTCGGCTTGCCGAACGAGCAGATCCGGATCAGCCGAGGTGATGTGTTCATCAAGGGACCGGAGGCGGACGCGTACGCGATTGCGCGCAAGCCGGACCACAAGTTGAAGAGCATGCTGCAGGTGGTGGATGACACGCGGCACATTTCGCAGCGTCTGGCCGCCATCGGCTGGCCCTTGCGGTGGCAGCCGTGGGCCGCCGGAGTGCCGGACGTCTCCGGTACCTGGTCGACGAGCGACGACGGGCACACGTATGACACGGAGGCGGTAGCCGGGCAGGACATCTGGTTGCGGTATCGCCACATTGTGGCGTCCGACGATGACTGGAAGCTGATTGAAGATGGCCAGCAGCCGCCCATGGTGTCGGATCGCCGCAGTGAGCTGATCACGGACGTCTACGCCTACAACTCCTTCACGTCGATCAGTCCGACGTTTCTGTCGAGTGCGGGCCCGACGCGCAGGCCGGAAGACTACGCCGACGCGCGGTTTGCCGGGGAGATGCTCGGGCTGTACTGGGTGAGCGACCTGGCGCTGGAAGGGGACGTGGAAGTGAAGGGGGACGACGGCGAGCTGCTGTTGCTCCTGGTCAAGGGCGGAACGACCTACACGTGTCGCATCGATGTCGCGACCGGCGCGGCGACGCTGGCCGTTGACGGCGGAAGGGGGGCGTTTGTGGGGAGTGACGGGACGCGGGCCGACACGCCGGTGGGGCAGACCGCGATCCAGGGGCGCGGCACTTACCGCGTGCGTTTCTCGAACGTCGACGCCGAGATCCGGCTGTGGGTGAACGAGCGGCGGGTGACCTTCAACGGGCCCACCACCTACGCGCCGCGTGACACGCTGCGGCCCGTCACCTCGGCGCTCGACCCCGGGGATCTGGCGCCGGCCGGGATTGGCACGCGGGACGCGGCGCTGCACATCCAGCGTCTGCGCGTGCTCCGCGACGTGTACTATGTGGCCACCCAGGCCGGGAACGTACCCGAATACACGGTTCCGTATGGATACCGGAAGATCCAGGAGATCCTGCGCGACCCGGAATCCTGGCCCGAGACCGATCTGTTCGACATGCAGGCCGAGATGCAGATCACGATGGAGGCGGGTCAGCTGTTTCCGCTGGGGGACAACAGCCCCCAGAGCTCGGATGCCCGGATGTGGGAGCAGCACTATGTCGACCGGGACCTGTTGATCGGCAAGGCTCTGTTGATCTACTGGCCGCACCCCTGGTATCGTCCGATTCCCTACCTCCCCAACTTCAAGCGGATGCGACTGATTCACTGATCGCCAGCGGGACGACGGTCACGGAGGACGCCTTCATGTACATTCTGGAAGCGCACGGACTGGTCAAGTCGTTTGGGCGCCGACGTGTGGTGGACGGCGTACACCTGCACGTCGAACCGAGTGAGATTGTCGGCCTGCTGGGGCCGAACGGGGCGGGCAAGACCACCAGTTTCCGCATGATCTGCGGCATGCTGGAACCGGATGCCGGCCATGTCTACCTGTCGGGCCTGGAAGTCACCTCCTGGCCGATGTATCGCCGGGCTCGGGAAGGGTGCATGGGTTACCTGGCCCAGGAGAAGAGTGTGTTCGGCAAGCTGACTGCTGAACAGAACCTGCTCTGTATGCTGGAGTTGCTCGGGATCCGCGGCAAAGCGCGGCGCCAGCGGTGTGACGAGCTGCTGCAGCAATTCCACATCGAACACGTCCGCAAGTCTCGGGCGGCCAAGCTCTCGGGGGGTGAACGGCGGCGGCTGGAAATCGCCCGCTGCCTGATCTCCGAACCGCAGATCATCATGCTGGACGAGCCGTTTGCAGGGATCGACCCCATTACAGTGCAGAGCATTCAGGCCATCATCTGTGACCTGCAGCAGCAGGGCATCTCGATCCTGATCACCGATCACGCGGCGCGCGAAATCCTGCAGATCGTCGATCGCTGCTACGTCATCAGCGACGGCAAGGTGCTGTGCGACGGCACGCCGGAGCAGATCAAGCAGCACGAAGAAGTACGGCGCCGCTATCTGGGTGACATCGACGGGCCGCTGACAGGCCCTCCCGCCCCGCACATGCTGGTGGCGCGGGCGACCGAGCGGCGTTAGTGGCCGTGGACACCATACCGTTCGCAGCGTTCCCATGACGTGCGCCCCCGCGTGGCTCGACTATGGCCTGGTTGCCGGCTACCTGCTGGTCTTGATCAGCATGGGCTGGTACTTCCGGAGCGTGCCGCGCACGCACCGCGACTTCCTCTTCGCCGGCCGATCCCTGAGCGGGTTTCCACTCGGCGTGTCGCTGGCGGCGACCTGCCTGGCGGCCGGGAGCTACACCGGCCTGCCGGCGGACGCCTACTACGCGGGCTGCCAGCTGCTGGCCGTGCCGCTGGCCATCTGGTGCTGCCTGCCAGGACTGACTCGCGTGGTGCTGCCGCGGTCTTACCGCCTGGGGATCTCCGGCGTGTATGAGTACCTGGAACTGCGCTACGACGCGCGCGCGCGGCGGCTGGGCAGCGCG
>DAISIS010000346.1:0-6230 GCA_036821925.1 Pirellulaceae bacterium | reverse complement strand
GCGCAGCTGTACGGGAGTGGTGTGCACGCGTACTTCGCCGGCGATTACGATGCGGCGGCGGCACTGCTGTCGGAGTCGATCGAAAAGCACGGCTCGGATCCGCGCGCATACTACTTCCGCGGCCTGGCGCTGGCCAGCCAGCTCGGGCTCGAAGCGGGCCTGGCCGATCTGATGAAGGGCGCCGATATTGAAGTGAATCAGTCCGACCGTCCGGTCTACAACATCAACGCCGCACTGCAGCGCGTCCAGGGTTCGCTGCGTCTGGAATTGGAGAAGGTGCGCGCTGCGACGCGCAAAGCGGCCGTCGAGCGAAAAAGGAAACGCGACCAGGTGCGATATGAACAACTGAGGCGGCGTGAAGACATCGTGCTGTTTGACCCGCAGCGTCCGGCGCCGCCGCTGCCGCTCGACATCCCGGCAATGGACCTGAGCGCCAGCGCGGATCCGTTTGCCAGTGGCGTCGCCTTTTCGGGCGGCACCAAGGTCGACTACGTCGCGCCCCAGCCCGTCGCACCGGGAGCAGCCGCTGAGAGCGAAGCGCCGGACGCCGACGCGACCGCCGAGGCGGCCGATCCGTTCGCCACTCCGGCGCAGAAGACGGAACCAGCGGCAGCTTCAGCCGACGCGGCAGCCGCCGAGGCGAATCCATTCGGGGCGAACCTGCCGAAGCTGGAGCTCCAGGGCATTGACCGGCCAGCAGGTCCCACAGCCGCAGCCGCCAGCGGCTTGCTCGACATGCTCGGCCGGACGCTCTCCGGCGAGGCCGGCGATCGCGATCCGTTTGGCCCACCGGCCAAACCGGACGGCGCGACTCCCACAGAGCCGCAAGAGCCGGAGAAAGCCGAAGCCACCCCTCCCGCCGAAGCACCAGCTGCCGAAGCACCGGCTGCAGAGGCACCGGCTGGCGAGGCGGCCGAGGAGGAGCCCGCGGAGGCGGAGTCTGAGGCCGAAGCACCTGCCGATGCGGCGGCGCCCGCACAGGACGACGCACCGGCGCAGAAGCCGGGCGATACGGACGCGGATCCGTTCCAATAGCCGCGTGCTGTGCGCGCCCACAGAGCGTGTGGCGCCCGGGCGGCGTCGAGCGGTTGCGGGGCTCGGCCGGCCGGGAATCGGTTATACTGGTTTCGTTGCTGCCTCATCCCGTCTGCGTCCCGGCTGGGAATCGAGTGGATTGCCGCTGGCGGCCGCAGACCGACACACGAGGAACCGACCGGTGCACAAGACGCGCTCCTCCTACCACACCCATCTGTACCTGTTGCTGACGCTCGTGTTGCTGACGCTCGTGTTGCCCTCGCAAGGGGCGTGGCCTGCATCGGCGCGCGGCGACGCCCCCATCGCTCACCCCGGGACCGCGCCGGATCCAGGGCCCGCGATCACGCTCGAGCAGATCGAAGTAGACTATCTGCGGCAGGCGGTGGTGCGGGTGCAGCCGGCAGCGTCGGCGGTCATCGCGCAGGCCAGCGCCGAACAGGATGCGGCCGGCGGCTGTGACGGTGTGATCGACGGCCATTTCGGCTTCCACACGCAACAGGAGCAGGAGCCGTGGTGGCAGGTCGATCTCCAGCAGACGTTGCCGTTGGACCGCATCGTGATCTACAACCGGGGGGACGGCGTCTCCCAGCGCGCCGCACGGCTGCGGGTGCTGCTCTCTGAGACCGGTCAGGATTGGCAGCTGCTGTACGAGCATGACGGCACGGACTTTTTGGGGTATGTCGATCAGCGGCCGCTGGAGATCGGAGCGGGCGACCGTACGGCGCGCTACGTGCGGGTGCAACTGCCGGACACGAGCTTTCTGCACCTGGACGAGGTGGAAGTCTATTGCGACGGCAGCGGGGAGAATGTGGCGCAGCGGAAGCCGGCGGACCAGTCCAGCGCCAGCCCGTGGTCAACGGTGCACGTAGCACAGCCGGTGGAGCCGCTCGCCGAGCCCAGTCACTTCCCGGTGCTGGAGGTGATCGATCGCGGGCGGCGGTTGGCGGAGGACCTGCGGGCTCGGGGCGTCGAGGTGGAGGAGGCGACGGCAGCGCTGCAGGCGATCGCCGCCCAATGCGCGAGCGGTCCCGCAGACGAGGCTGCGCCGCAGCGGCGCACAATGCTGCTGGAAGCCCAGCGGATCATCCGGCGTCTGGCGCTGAGCAACCCGCTGCTGGATTTCGACGACTTGCTGCTGGTCAAACGGGTGCCCGGCTCGTTCACGCACATGTCGGACCAGTACTACGGCTGGTTCTCGCGGCCCGGGGGCGGCTTGTATGTGCTGGAGGGATTCAAGACCGACGCGCCGCGGCTGCGCTGCCTGACGGCCGATCTCCCCACAGGGAGCGTGTTGCGGCCGGATCTTTCCTGGGATGGGAAGCGGGTGCTGTTTGCCCACTGCACGTACTATCCCGGACTGGCCGATGAACCGAACAAGCTGGACAAGCACAACGTTCCGGAGGACGCGTTCTATCATCTCTACGAGCTGAACCTGGACGGGACCGGCCTGCGGCGACTGACGGCGGGCAAGTACGACGACTTCGACGGCCGGTACCTGCCGGACGGACGGATCGTGTTTCTCTCCACGCGGCGCGGTCAGGACGTGCAGTGCACGAGCGACGAGAACATCGCGGACCGCGACACGGCGCTGCCCGACTGCTACGTCCGGTGCGGTGGCGGCCCGGAGCGGCCGGTCGCCGTGTACACGCTGCACGTGCTCGACCCGGCGTCGCAGCGGATCGCGCGCATTTCGCCGTTCGAGATGTTCGAGTGGACACCGAGCGTCGATGAGCAAGGCCAGATTCTGTATGCCCGCTGGGACTATGTCGACCGCCACAACATGCCCTACATGAGCTTGAGGTCGACGCTGCCGGACGGCACCGACGCGCGCGCGGTCTATGGCAACTACACACAGAATCCCCACTGCATCTTCGAGGCGCGGCGCGTGCCCGGCTCGCGCAAAATCATCTTCACCGCCTCCGGCCACCACGCGCAGACGAGCGGCTCGCTGGTGCTGCTCGATCCGAACCGGGGCTCCGATGGTGAAACGCCGATCACGCGTCTCACGCCGGAGGTCGCCTTCCCGGAATCCGAGGGCTGGCCGGCAACCTACTTCGCCAGTCCCTATCCGTTGTCTGAACAGCACTACCTGGTGGCCTGGAGCGATGTGCCTCTGCCCCCCGGCACACCACGTCCGCTCTGGGGCATGCCCGGCCCGCCGAATGATCTGGGCATCTACCTGTTCGACGCCTTTGGCAACTTGCACCTGATCTATCGCGATCCGGCCATCAGCAGCATGGATCCGTTGCCGATCCGGCCGCGACGCACGCCGCCGCAGGTCGCGTCGCGCGTGGCCACAGCGTCGGCTGCCCCGGCGCACCTGTTGGTGACCGACGTGTATCAGGGTCTGACCGGGATCCCGCGCGGCACCATCAAACAGCTGCGTCTGGTGGGCATCCCGGCCAAGACCTACCCGACGATGAACGCGCCCAACATGGGGGTCACCCAGGACGATCCGGGCAAGTTCGTGATCGGCAGCGTGCCGGTAGAAACCGATGGCTCCGCCTATTTCCAGGTGCCGCCGGGAGTGGCTCTCTTCCTGCAGGCGCTGGACGACCAGGGCATGGCCGTGCAGACCATGCGCAGCGCCACCTACGTGCAGCCCGGCCAGACAGCCACATGTATCGGCTGCCACGAACCGCGCAACACCGCCCCCGTCAACGTCACGCCGCTGGCCGCGCTCCGCCCCCCGTCGAAAATCGCCGCACCCGTCGCCGGATCGTGGCCACTGGACTACCGGGAACTGGTGCAGCCGGTGCTCGACGCGCGCTGCGGATCCTGCCATCAGCCGGGCAGCGCGGGTGGGCAGTTCGACTTGACCGCCGAGCATTCCTACCAGACGCTCGTCGGCTACGGCAGCCCGTCGCTGCAGCAGCACGTGCAACAGCGCTACCAGGAGGGACACTCGACCGCCGGCCACGGCGCCGCACGCACCAATCCGCTCTGGACGCTGCTCGACCAGGGCCACTACGACGTCCAACTCGACAACACCGACCGTGCGCGGCTGATCGTCTGGATGGACACCTACGGCCAGCGAGCCGGGGCATTCGACCCGAACCAGGAAGACCAGCTGCGTCGGCTCCGCCAGCGCGTCGCCCCGATGATGGTGGAGTCGCCGTGAAGGAACAGGCCTAGCGGCGGGCATCACCGCACGGGGCAGACGGGGGAGGCGCCCGCGCGGCGCCGGCCCCCCCGATGAGCGCGGACCGGCGGGGCGGGAGCACGCCGACCGTGAACCCCCGGAGGGCCGCCAGCCGAGCGGTGCGCCCCCAGCGCGCCCCCCCAGCTTCTGTGCTCGTTTGCCTGTCGCTCAGCCAGAATCCATCTTCGCGCCGCGGCCCGGTAGTGTATAATGCCCCCAAGTGTGCGGGGATGTGCCCGCGCTGGTTGGAAGACTATGGATCGCATTGCCCTACCCTGCTTGCCCCTTCCTGGATGCTTCGCTTGGAGCCGTCTCTCACTGCCCCCAGGATCGAAGGTTGGAAACTACGGCATGTCTGCGGCTGATGAAAGGCGAAGTTGCCTGAGATCTTCCCGGTCGCCCTGGTGCGGCTGACGGTATGTTGGTTTGTTTGTTTTGGGGGCCCCATGGCCCAAGGGATGATGATGACGAAGAAACTGTATGTCGGAAACCTTTCCTTCCGTGTCACGTCGGACGATCTGCGCGATCTGTTCGCCCAGTATGGCAGCGTCACGTCTGCCAGTGTGATTTCGGACCGCGACACTGGCCGCTCTCGCGGTTTTGGGTTTGTCGAGATGGATGACGGTGGCGATGCGGCAATCGAAGCGCTCAACGGTCAAGATCTGCAGGGTCGGGCGTTGACGGTCAATGAGGCCAAGCCGCGCGAGCCTCGACGCGGTGGTGGTGGCGGCGGCGGTGGCTACGGCCGCCGCGAGCGCTATTGAGCTCCGCCGGGCACGCTTGGCGGCGTGGCCCGTCGCAGCACTGTGGCTGCCATAACACAACACGAATCCTGTTCGCCCTCCGCGCTTATCGTCTGCGCGGAGGGCGTTCGCATTGGCGGACTGCTCAAGCCGCTCGAACTGTGCCCCGCAACGGGTGGTAGAATAGCTATGACGAACGCCCTGGTTGCCCGCCACAGCTGGAAGGGGGGCAATCCCGTCGTCGTGCGTGGTTTGTGCGTGGTTACAGGAGTCGTGTGGATGTGTTATCTCGTCCTGGTCCTGGCCCTCGCTCTGGTGGTGTCGCAACCGGCGGCTGGTGACGCCCAGTCCGAGTTGCGGACGTGGCACAGCAGCGATGGGAATTACGCTGTGCGTGCAGCACTGCTCGACACGGACGGCCAGCAGGTGCGACTTCGCAAGCCCGATGGATCGATCGTCACGGTTCCGCTTGCGAGGCTCAGCGCTGCCGATCGGGAGTTTCTGGCGGCCCCGCGCACCACAACTCCGTCGACGGAGGCGGAATCGGCGAGCGAGCAATCAGCGCGGGCCGCCCTGGAGTCGCTCGGCCTGCGGATCGGCAGCTCGGGTTTGATGCTGGCCGACGAATCGAAGCTTGGCCGCATGATGCGCGAGGTGACGAATCTGCGGAAGAACGTGATGTCGGCCGAGAGTGGCCTGGCGCAGCAGGAGCGGAAGGAGGCCGAGATCAAGCGTCAGCTGACGGCGTTGTTGGCGCTGGACGTCAACCTCAATGCCCAGCTGGCACATGTGCGGCTGGGGGACACCGCGGCCAACAACCGGCTGGTCGCCACGATCAACGCCAATCGCAGTCAGCTGGAGCTGCTGCGCACCTCACTGCGGCAGCAGGGTGAGTCGGTGCAGGCCGCCCGCGCGGCGGCCAGCGGAGCGCGTGAGGCGTACGTGCAGGCCATTCTGGCCATGCGCGAGCTGGCCGACCACGTAACGGAGCGGTATGCCGGGCTGGCCGCCTCCAGCGAGGCGAAAACAGCGTTGGAGCAGTTCCATGCGGCCAGTGGCAAGACGTGGGACCTGGCTCCGTCGCGTAACTTCCAGCGGCTCCTTGTGCGACTGGCGGCGCTGGAAGACACCGTGCTGTCCGAGTCGATTCCGCTGCGGCGCGTGGGGAGCGGGTCGCTGCTGGTGTCCGTGGTCATCGGCGGCCAGCACACCCTGGACATGACACTCGACTCGGGCGCCAACCTGGTGACGCTGCCCCGCGGTGTGGCCGAGAAATGCGGGATCCAGGTCCGGCCGGGCGACGAGCGGAT
>DAISIS010000345.1:0-6252 GCA_036821925.1 Pirellulaceae bacterium | reverse complement strand
GGATGCATTCGCTGAGGCCGGCGCCCTCGGAATTGCCGCCGCCGGGGCAGCCAACCACTCACCCGAAAAGACCCAGGCCGCCTACATGATGACGGGAGGAAAAGTCGCGCGCATGCGAGCTCAACGCAGCAAAGGCGAGACGGTGCGGAACGAGTTCACGGATGAAGAACGCAAGAAGATGCTGTGACTCGGCAGCGGATGAACGGGAATCGCCTTGCAGCCGTCAACAGCCGGGGATAAGATTGCTAGCAGTCAGTTGTTACTATTTGTCGATCGTCAACCCGAACATGCGACCACACGAACATGCAAGACATCACACGACGAGGATTTCTGAGTTCCGCAACCGGTGCCGTTGGAGTCGCAGCACTGAGCACATTGGGTAATGAGGCAAGGGCCGCGGGTGCCGCACAGGGTCAGGGCCTGGAGGCGACGCCAAAAGGTCTCCGCATCGGCATGTTGACCGTCCCGTTCGGAGACAGGGCACTGGTCGACGTGCTCGACTTCGCTCAGAAGGCCGGCATTACTTGTCTTGAAGTGGTGGCCGATCCCGGCAGCAAGCACATTGACCCGGTGACGTTCGATGCGGCGCAGGCTGAGTCGGTCAAACAGATGCTCGCCGCGCGCAAACTGGAGATCAGCGGCCTGGCTTGCTTCGGCGACGCCTGCCGGCCGGGCGGTGCCGAGGCGTTCCAGGATCACGCGCGGAAGATGGTGGACACTGCGGTTTTGTTGGGCGTACCCACGCTGTGCATGCAGACCGGAATGCCGCTGCCGAACATGACCAGGATCGACCAGATCCGGCAGGTCGTGCCCAAAGTCTATGCCCCGATCATTGCCTACGCCAAGGACAAGGGAATCAAGATTGCCCTCGAGAACTGGTTTGAGACCTGTCTGCAAGGTATTGACACGTTCGAGTGTTTGTTGGAGACGATCAAAGACGACAACTTCGGCCTCAACTACGATCCCTCGCACCTGATCCATCAGGAATGCAATCATCTCCTGCCGATCCGTCTGTTCGGCAATCGCATTTTCCACACGCACGCCAAGGACACGCTGATCGACGCGGAGACTCGGGCGCACGTGGGAATCTACGGTCGTGGCTGGTGGCGTTATGTGATTCCCGGCTCCGGGGCCATCCACTGGGGTGAGTATCTCAATCATCTGCGGATGAGCGGCTACAACGGCGTGTTGAGCATTGAACACGAAGACAGCGCCGTGAGCCGGGAGCAAGGCTTCATTTTGGCGGCCCGGCATCTGGCCTTGTTCTGCTGACTGTCCAGGCCTGGAGGTGTCCGCCTGGTGCCGCAACGCGGCGACGCCACCGTACCCGGGGTCAGCCGCGCGTTGTCGCGCCACCCCGGGGGCAGCTTGTACAACTGGCCCGACTCAGCTCACCGTGGCGGTTCGGCGGGCTGAGTCGGCGCGGGTTGCGGCGGTTCCAGTTGGGCGCGATTGACCAGTTCCTCACACTCCGGGAAATCCCAGGGGATATCCGGATAGTCCTGCCAGATTCTGATGTCTTGCGTTAATCGACCGTACAACTCCGGGCGACGTTGATGCATCGTCCGCAAGTGTTTCCGGCTGCGCCGCAGCCCCTGCAGGTCAATTGTCGCGTGCACGCATCCGTCACCGGGGTCCCGGATCCGCGGGAAGAGGCGCGCTTCTTCCGGTGTACCCTCCGCCCGGACGAAACGCCCGGCAAACCCCGTGTTCTTGCCGTCCGTGATGTTCGCGCCCACGGCGCAGCCGTAGGCGTCGGCCGCGAACTTGCAGTAGCCGTCTTCGATCATGCCGTCCCGACCGTTGATCCACAGACAATCGCGTACATGCGGTGCTGACGGGCAAGGTCGAAAAACGCCTTCACGCGTGGGTGCTCGATCGTTATTCTGCCACCCAGAACGTATTCGGGAAACACGATCAAATCCGAACCGTACGCCGACGCTTCGGCAAAGTACGGGGCCATCCGCTCGATGATCGCATCGGGCGGTTGATCCCGGGTGGTCAGTTGCACGAGCGTGATCTTGGCTTCGTTGCGCTCGGCCTGTGCGGCAGCCGCTTGGAACAGCAGGCAGAACAGGGTCGTCAACAGCGACAAGCGATGCGATAAGCGATGCGTCATCGGATAGCCTCCCAGCGATCTTGGGGTCATGGGGTTGAGTTGTGTGGCAGGAACGAAGGCTGCAGCATGCCGACGGGGCCGTGCGCAGCCAGCACGGAGATCCGCCGCGCAGGTGGCCAGACGCTGTCGCGGCACGTGCTCATTCACGCATCGTTTCCAGCCAGGCGTCGTCCACGATGATGGGTGTTCTTTGTCCGTTGCGTTCGAGGATGATGTCCCCGGTGATAGACTGCACTCCGTTGCCTTTCCGGTCGCGGATCTTCAGGATGGGGCGGTCGCGATCGTCCTTCACCGTGACGTTCTTGAAGTGGAGGTTGCCTGCAGGGCGTCCGTCCGCCTCAAGACCTTGGAGATACAGCGGCGGGAAGAACCGGTCGGTAAGCGCGCAATCGCGAAGGATCGAGTCTTCCAGCTCGATACGCACGGCATTGAAGGGATTGAACTGCACGGAGAGGCCAGCCATGGCGTCGTGTTCTGCGAGGAACCGGGTGATCCGCAGCTGCCCGGCCGGGGGCGATTCTGGAGCGCTACACAGGTGGATGGCATGCTGCCGGTTGCCGCGGGAAATGCACTGATCGAGGTGGATCGAGATGGGGGTGGAGGTGTTGTTCAGGGATTGCGGACAGATCTGGAACCCGGTACCTGCATTGTGTTCGGCGGTACAGCGGCGCACCACGCAGCGGACCAGTGAATCCGCGGGATGATTCGGTTCGAAATCGATGCCTGCCTGCGGGGCTGTGCCGTCGGTATGGCGCAGTCGGCAGTCCTCGATCAGCAGGTCTTCCGCGCTGATGACGCTGATGCCTTGCCGGTGGTTGGCGTTGCAGTCGACGCGCCGGATCGTCACCTGCCGGTTGGGAATCTGTTCGGTCGCCGCGCCCAGGTAGATACCGTCGCCTCCTGTCTGTTCGATAGTGAGGTCCTGGACCAGCACGTTGCGGCATCCCCAGCAGGCCACGCCATGCCGCCATTCCGATTTCTCGTAGGGGGCGGATTGATAGTCGTGCTTGTGCATGCGGATGCAGGCCGGCTCGCCGGCATCCGGCCGGTCGCCGCGGAGCACGACGTTTTCGCATCCGCGGAACGAGAGCAGGCAATCGCTGCGGTGGCGAAAGGCACCCTTCAAAGCCACCAGTTCGGTTCCCGCCTCGAACACGATTTCCTGGTCGCTCACGCCGGTCAATGGCCGCGTGATCCAGGCCGACGGTTGCCGGTCCAGAATCAGGCGCTGGACCTTCGAGTTGATCGCCTCCTGCAGGTGCGCCGTGGAATCGTCGGGATCGAATCCCCACCAGGACACGCGGGCCTCCTGCCGCTTGCCTGCCAGTACGTCCCGGACCAGCTGTGGTTCGGCATGGCGTTCGGCGCGGGGCGAACCTGTCAGGGTCTGTACCAGCAGCGCGTCAAAGGCCTGGCGGTCTTTCCACCCGAGTTGGCAGCGCACCGGCTTCCCGCCGGGGGTGACGAGTGTGTGGCCGTGGTCGTCCACGGTGAGTGTCAGGGTCTGGATCAGGGCGTATTGCTCGGAAGCGGCCAGGTACACCGCCGCGGTATCGTACAGGATGCTGCTGGCATCCCGTGGGTGACCGCTCCGATGGGCCCAGAGATCGTAGTTTTCCATGACGATGCGGGCGAGCGGATCCTGCGATGCGGCCACGGTTGCGTAGGACTCGCCGCGGAGCACCAGTTCCTCGGAAGCGTCCAGCGGCGCGGTAGTGATCGTCCACGGCGCCGCGACCAGCGCCTGCCAGGAAGCGGCGTCGGCGCGGACATTCCAATCCGCCGCGGGTTTTCCGCCGTTCTCGAAGCCTCTGTAAATCCGGCCGCCGGTGCACACGATGCGGGCCTTCGCTGCGATGCTCGGGTCGCGGCGGAGGGCCTCCTTGATGTTCGGGACGGGACCGCTCGCGCTCAGGGTGACGGGGTGCCGCTGCGCGTTCATGGTGTCGCTGAGCGCCGCGACTCCGTCGGCGTGGACTCTGCCCGGGTATGCGCCCAGATCGAAATCGCCTACCCAACGCTCTTGCGCCAGGGAGTCGTTTCCAGTCTTGATTCCGGTGCCGATGGGAATGTCGGTGCGGCCAGCGCGTTGGAGGATCTTCGCCACGAGCCGGGTGCGTTCCGGGGTGTTGCCGTAGTCGGTGACAATGAGCTTCAGATCCAGTTGAGGCATGCCCAGCAGCATGGCCAGGGCCCAGGTGTCATCGATGTCGTCGCCAATGTCCGTGTCCAGAATGACTGGTACGGATGCGCCGTGCGTTGCAGCGCTGAACAAGCAGAGGCCGAGAGCCGCGAGCAGGACAAGCCAAAGACTCGAAGGGGTTTTCTTCATGGGAATCGGCTGTTTCATACCAGGATAACATGATTGGATCGGACGAGAATTGCGAGCCAGACGTCCCTGGAATTGTAGCGGAACTGGTCGCACAAAGGTGGTGCCGGCTCAGGACGCCGCGCGATATGTTCGGCAACGGAAGTGCGTTCCATATCGTTCCAGCTCTCCCCAGGCTCCGCCCGCGCGAAGCATCCGTCGTCAGACGGCCCCCAGAAGAGTTGTCAGTGGGAGTTTGAGGCTGTCGGCTGGGCGTCTTTCTGGCCGGCGTTTCCGGTGGAATGGGCCAGCGCTGTCCTCTTGCAGTGGCTCTTTTGCGACCTTAGGCTCGATGCAGCGACCCAGATGTGCGGTTCACATCTTCTCACTGGGTATACCGTAATGGCCGAAAGGAAAGAGCATGTCTGCACGGACCGCGTTGACTGATCCCCGCGACAGGGCAATTGCTTTGCTGACTCCCGCGCTGGCAGATCCCGCGCCGCGTGTGTTGTTTGGGACGGCCGCGCTCGGCGGTTTTTTCAAGGGGCAGGCGGCCGCCGTCAAGGCCGCAGCGGAATACAGTCTTGCGCAGCGGTGGCTGGAGGAGACAGGAGAGAAGGTCGGCAAGGGGGCCAAAGCCAAGTCGCTGTATCGCCTGACTCCCCAGGGGATCGACGCTCTGCTGCGGAGCAGCCCCCCTGTGCTGGCTCTGCAGAGTGTGGAGGAAATGCTGCGTGGTCAGCAGCAGTTGTTGCGGGACGTGCAGGCCACGGTGCAGCGGCTGTGCGATCCGGCTCAACAGCAACGTCTGGAGCAGATTGTCTGCACGGCCGTCGAGAAACTCAGCCCGCCCGACGTGCAGGAGTTGTTCGCGCGAAGCCGCAGTCAGGCAGGGGCATCGCGTGAGGTGAGTCCGCAGTGGCAGGACGAGGTGGTGCGCCGGGCGCGTCACGCCAGCGCGGCTCAGCCTCTGTCGCTGGTGGAGCTGTTTCGCGAGCTGCAGAGGCAGTGGCCGCAAATGGAACTGGGTCGTTTCCACGATGGGATGCGTGCCTTGCGCGATGCAGGACGTGTACGGCTGTTGCCCTACACCCGGGCCTACGCGGAGATTGCCGGTCATCGCGAGGCGCTGTTTCTCGACGGAGAGGTCATGTACTATGTCCGTTGCGATTGACGAGTCGCTGCGACCGATCCTCTGCGCGTACAATCCGTTTGACGACGTTGCGCGGCCGCAGCATGCCGACGGCAGATTCTCGCAGGTGCATGTGCCGGCGGTCTTGCGGGCGCCGCGCGAGCAGTTGCTGGCCGCGATCGACGCCTATCGCGTACGCCAGTTCTCTGCACTGATCGATCTGCCTGCGAGCCGAGTGATCAAGGTGCTCGGACATCGCGGGGCGGGAAAGACGCATCTGTACGAGGCCGTCCTCCATCGTGAAGACGGTGCACCGCAGCTGTTGATAAGCCGGGACACGGAGAATTTCGACGAGGGGATGCCGTTCGAGGAGTACATGTTTCAGCTGCTGATGGCGGCCTTGAACGGGCGGCATCCGGTGGACGGCTATCGCTTCTTCGATGTCCTGGCTGCACAGGTAACGCGCAGGCTGTTGCTGCATACGGTGCGGGAATTGGGTCCGACCGACCGCATGTTCGTCCGGCGCCCGTCGCGGTGGCGGCAGTTTCGGCTGTTGTGGCGGGGCGGCGAGGAGCCACGGGACAGGTTTGACACGTTCGCGGCGGAATTGCAGGCACCGGCCGCGGCGGCCGAGTTGCGCCGCGTCTGCGCGCGGCAGCAGATGTGCCCGGAGCTGCTCGCCGACCTGGTGTT
>DAISIS010000344.1:0-6259 GCA_036821925.1 Pirellulaceae bacterium | reverse complement strand
CTTGTTGCGCGGGTGGATGTCGTTGGCTTCGCCGATGTCGATGATCACGGCCTGGCCGGTGTTGGGCAGGCTCTGGGTCATCGTTTGGGCTTCACGCAGTTCAGCCCAGTCGCTCTCCCCCGGCGCTGCCGGCTCCGGCGTGAAATCGGCCAGCTGCACCCAGTAGAACGAGAAGTCCCCCTGCTGCCAGGCATCACGCCACGACTTGATCATCAGGGGGAACATGTGCCGGTACTGGTAAGCGCGTCCCGCGTTGGATTCGCCCTGGTACCAGATCGCGCCGCGGATGCCGTACCCGATCACCGGCTTGAGCATGCCATTGTAGAGGTTCCCGGGACGGTGCTGGTTCGCCAGCTGTTCCTTGTTGGCGTCCGGGTTCTTCTCGACCTCGCGCCACCGGTCCATCAGCGGCTGGTACTGGGAATCCGCTTCCAGCAGCTCGCGCGGGATCCAGGCTTCGCACGACGAACCGCCCCAGGAATCGTGGATCAGGCCGATGGGCACGCCCAACGCCTGATGCAGGGACAGGCCGAAATAGTAGCCGGCGGCGGTGAAGCCGCCTACGGCGTCCGGCGTCGTCGGCTGCCAGCGCCCCTGGAAGTCCTCCTGGGGCTCCTGCGTCCCCAACACCGGCACGGTGATCACACGCAGGTTCGGATAGTGGGCCGTGTGCCGGGTCAGGTCGGCGTCTTTAGTCGTGTTGACCGACTGCTGCATGTTCGACTGACCGGAGCAGACCCAGACCTCTCCGACGAGCACGTCCTGGATGGCGATGCGGTTCTGGCCTTCGATCACCATGGTGTGGGGCCCGCCCACTGGCAGCGGTTCGAGCACGACGCGCCACTTCCCCTGTGCATCGGCCTGGGCCGTCTGCTTCTGATCGCCGAGCACGACGACGACCTCTTCGCCGGCGTCGGCCCAGCCCCAGATCGGATTGGCCAGATCGCGCTGCAACACCATATGGTCCGAGAAGATCGCCGGCAAACGCACGTCCGCCCTCACGCCGCTCGGCAGCAGCCCGAGAAGCAGCGCGGCGGCACCGGTCGCCGCGGCCAGCGCGTTCCAGAAATTCAGCTGTGGTCTCAACATGAAATCGCTCCTGTAACTGACTACGAAAATCCATCTACGGTAACAACAGTCACTGGCAGCCCAGTCACGGCGTGCATTTTGCCCCCGCACAGAGCGGCTGACAACCACACTGCCCGCAAGAGTGGCGAGGGGGGCCGGCGGTCGGGGGCGTGCGGCCACTACAGCCGTTGTGATCGATCGCGCCGGCACTCGTCCCACCTGCACGACTTGGAGTTCGATCGGTCGGGTGCGGACGACGATGTAGACTACCTGTGGGACAGGGTTCTCGCGCTGGACGCCGGGAACCTGTGCCACTCCGTGCTTGTTCACACCTCAGGCGATCGACAGTGTAACCTCCCATGCAGCCCTGGTACGCATCCGCACGCAACCGTCTGCTCGATCTGCGTCAGCACCCGTGGGGGTGGGGATCCGGCGCGCGCGAGCTGCCGCGCCCCGAGCCGACCGCTCTGGCGTGTCTGGCGCTGCTGGCCACAGACGATCAGCCGACGTCGCTGGACACCCTGGAGTTGATCGATGCCAGCGCTGAATGGCTCGGTGGCATGCAGCAGGCGGATGGAGCGGTCGGCGGCACCCCGGGCCTGCCCGAGACGTGTTGCCCGACGGCGTGTGCAGCGCTGCTGTGGAGCCAGTTCTCGGCGTATCAGCGCCCGCTGGCAGCTGCGCTGCGCTGGCTGCAGCAGTGCGATCCGTCTGCGTCCCACACCCCGGCCGATGCGCTGCCCGGCCACCCACTGCGGCGCGGGGCCTGGTTCTGGAACGAGCCGCCCGGCGGCGCGCTTGATCCGGCCAGCATCGCCATCCTGGCGCTGTGCCGCAACCAGCTGATCGGGCACCAGCGAATCACCGAGAGCGTTGAGTGGATTCTGGCGCGCGCGTCATACTCCGGCGGCTGGCACGCGGGCCCGGACCGGCGGGGGCGGAGCCACCAGGTGTCGGACGTGGGGTACACCGGCCTCCTGCTGTTAACGCTGCGGGCCGCGGGGCTGGCGGAGACTGAACCGGTGACACAGGCATGTCACTTTCTGGAAGAGGCCCTGCCCGGCACGCGGGAGCCGGAGAGGCTGGCCTGGGGACTGCTCGGATACATGGCTTGGCGCGCGCGTCCCCTGGACGCCCCCGACTGGCTCCATCGTGCCTACACCGCAGCACCGGACGTGGCGGACTCGCCGATCGGCCTGGCGATGCTGATCCTGGCTGATCGCCCCGCCACCTTCCCGTTGCTGGGCGTCTGGCCGGCGCTGCCGGAAGCGACACCCCGCTTCGTTCCGGAACTGCTGGGCGACTGAACCACCCCGGGTGCCCGGCTGGATGGAAGCCGCCGCCGCCGCGACTCCACGGCCGCGGCGCAAGACCGGCTGCACGCCCCGCGCCCGGCAGGCTGGAAACGTCTCCCGGAAACCGGCCGGCTATGCGCCCGTGGCGGCAGATGCTTTGCCGTCCGTCTGGACGTCGAGCGGGGCTGACGTCGCATCATCATCCTGCGGCTCGTCCGCACTCGGGTCCTGCGGCTCGTCCGCTGCAGCCGGACTGTCGGCCACCGTCTCGCTCCCGTCGCGCAACTGGAAGTGGTACTCGGGATTGCGGTGGTCGAAGTCCAGATCGGTCAAGCCCACATTGAGTCGGACCTGTTTGTAGAAGTATTCCTCGAGCAGACGTGGCTTGCCGCCTTCCTCGGCGGGCCAGTCGAACGAGCGGAAGTAGATCGGGATCTTCAGCTCGTTGTCGACCGAGACCTCGGCCATATGATAGGTCAGGTCGGGGCGCGGTTTGTGATGGGTCAGGCGGAAGTGGGTGCACTTGCGACCGTCGACCTTCGCATCGGGGAAGATGTCGATCACGCCGTCGTTGTGCGCCTGCTCTTTCTCCAGCACTTCGATCAGCCGCATGGTCAGATTCCGGAAACCGATTTCGGTGATCGGATAGCGGTTGCCGTCCATCGCCATCGGGCTGTCGGGCGGCAATTGCATCGTCACGTTCGGAGACTTGCGCCCGCCACGGCGTGCGATCAGATCGCCCTGATTCTGGTTCTGGACGTACAGCACCTCGCGCCCCTCCATCCGTTCGGGCTTGAGAAACTGCAGGAAGACGCCGAACGGCACCACCACCTTGTCACCATCTTGCTGCTGGTGCCGGATCTTCACAAACATCAGCTGCGGATTGCCCAGCACGCCGTCAACACGCTCGCGCTTGTACAGCTGGCATTCGTAGTCGTGTACTTCCTGGCCGATGCGGGTGTATGCGTCCCGGGCGAACTGCAGCACATACTCGAGTCGCGCCGCCTCGTCGCCACGGGCCGGCACGTCGCGCAGAGTGTCCGTGGCGGACGCCGTATCCGCACCCGCCGCACGCGGCGCGGCGCTGGCGATCTGGTCGCCCGAGCCCGCCTCGGCACGCCGCTCGGCCCCGGACAATGTGGCTGCGGACAGGCACAGCCCGGCGGCCATCGCCACCCGGCACAACGCACTCACATGACCATCCCTGAAACCGGCAAAACCAGACAACCCGCGTGACCTGTGGATCATGACATGCACTACCTTGTTGAAAGAACTTTCCCTGCGCAACAAAGAATTCTAGGCGCAAAAATGCTGTCACGTCGGCGGTGCAATACAGGGACACTCTCAAGGGTCGGACTTTTACCGCGGAGTGCCAAACCGGGCTACCCGAATATACCGCCGAGGACACCCCTCCTGGGTAGGTGCCCTGCCGCGTGCCGCCTGCTGCCCGCCGCGCCGCCGACGTCTCGCGCGCGGCACATTCCCTGCCGGGGCCGGCAGGGGCCGGGGCGAGGTCAGTACGCGAAGCGGCGCGAAGGCTCTATAATCGAGCGGCCGTGGACTCTATGCTTGCGTGACAGAGGGACAATCATGCGGATCGGCCTGTTTATTCCGTGCTACATTGACCAGCTGTATCCGGACGTCGGGATGGCTACGGCGGAGCTGCTGGAGAAGCTGGGAGTGGAGGTCGAGTTTCCCGTGGAGCAGACCTGTTGCGGACAGCCGATGGCCAACACGGGATGCCAGCCTGAGACGCGCCCCTTGGCACTCAAGTTTCTCAAGATTTTCCGCGGTTTTCCCTACGTCGTCTGTCCCTCCGGAAGCTGCGTGGCCATGGTGCGGCATCACTATCGCGAGTATCTGGCGGGGCAACCCGGCTTTGAAGAGCTGGTCGGCAAGACCTTTGAGCTGTGCGAATTCCTGGTCGATGTGTTGAAGGTAAAGCCACTGGCTGGCAGTTTCCCGTATCAGGTGGGCATCCACCAGAGTTGTCACGGCCTGCGTGGGTTGCGGCTAGCCAGTTCAAGCGAGGTGGTGGGGCCTTCGTTCAGCAAGATGCGGTATCTGCTCGAGGCGTTGGAGGGCATTACGTTCTCGCAGCTGGACAGGCCGGACGAGTGTTGTGGTTTTGGCGGGACGTTCTCGATCAACGAAGAGGCGGTTTCCAGCCAGATGGGTTTGGATCGGCTGGCCGATCATGAGCGCGTCGGCACGCAGGTTCTGACGGCGCCCGACATGTCGTGTCTGATGCATTTGTCGGGACTCATGCGGCGGCGGGGCACGCGTTTGCCTGTGATGCACATTGCCCAGATCCTGGCGGGGCGCGCGGTGTCGGCCGCGTACTGACGCGGGTGGCGGCGGCCGGGGTCCTGGTGGGAGTGGAAGGAAGAGACCGGAGTATGGCGCACACCACTGTGGAACACGCTGCGGACGCGGCCGCATTCATCCAGAATCAAGAGCGCACGCGGTGGCACGATCAGGCGTTGTGGTTTGTGCGTGCCAAGCGTGACAAGGCGGCCCGCGCGGTGCCGGAATGGGAGCAGCTGCGGGCGCTGGCCGGGCAGATCAAGCGGCATACGCTGGCGCATCTGGCGGACTATCTGCTGCAGTTCGAGGAGCAGGCGCTGCGGCACGGCGCGCACGTCCACTGGGCGCGGAACGCGGACGAGCACAATCAGATCGTGCTGGAGATTCTGCAGCGGCATCTGGTCCGCAAGGTGGTCAAGAGCAAGTCGATGTTGACCGAGGAGTGCCACCTGAATCCGTACCTGGAACGCCATGGCATCGAGGTGGTGGACACGGACCTGGGCGAACGCATCGTGCAGCTGCGGCAGGAGCCGCCGAGCCACATTGTTCTGCCGGCGATCCATATCAAGAAGGAGGAGGTGGGGCAGACGTTCCACACGCATCTGGGAACGCAGGCTGGCGCCACCGATCCGAACTATCTGGCGGAAGCGGCCCGCGGTCACCTGCGCGAGAAGTTCATGGCCGCGGCGGCCGGGATCACGGGGGTGAACTTCGCAGTGGCCGAGACGGGGGGGGTGGTTGTGTGCACCAACGAAGGCAACGCCGACATCGGAGTCGCGCTGCCGCCACTGCATATCGCCTGCCTCGGTATCGAGAAGCTCATTCCGCGCTGGGCCGATCTGGCGGTCTTCACCCGGCTGCTGGCGCGCAACGCCACCGGTCAGCCGGTGACCGCCTACACGTCGCATTTTCACGGGCCCATCCCGGGGGGCGAGCTGCATCTCGTGCTGGTTGACAACGGGCGTACCACGCTACGCGCTCACGACGTCTTTCGCGAGTCCCTCTGCTGCATCCGGTGCGGCGCGTGCCTGAATACCTGTCCCGTCTACCGGCGCAGCGGCGGCCACAGCTACCATGCGACCATCCCCGGTCCGATCGGTTCCGTGCTCAACGCCGCCCACGATCCCCGGACGTACTATTCGCTCCCCTACGCCTGCAGCCTGTGCGGCTCGTGTGCCGACATCTGCCCGGTGAAGATTCCGCTGGACCAGCAGCTGCTCTATCTGCGCGGCACGATCGCCGGCGAGAAACACCTGCCGCTGGCAAAACGCCTGCTGATGAAGCTGACCAGCTTCGTGATGCAGCGCACCTGGCTGTACACGTTCGCCGGCCGCCTGGCGCGGTGGTGGCTCCCGAAGCTGCCCCGCTTCCTGGTCTATAACCGACTCAACGCCTGGGGCAAACAGCGCGAGATACCGGCGTTCCCCACGAAGAGTTTCCGCGAGCTTTACCAGAACCGACAGCGCCATGGACAGTAAGAACGACATCCTCAATACACTGCGCAAGGACCCGGTTCCCGACACCGGTTTGCCGGCACTCGAAGGACCCTGGTTGACGTTCGAGCGGCCGCTGGATCAGTTCCGCGAGGT
>DAISIS010000343.1:0-6270 GCA_036821925.1 Pirellulaceae bacterium | reverse complement strand
GACTACCTGCAGAGTCGCCCGGACGGCCGCGTGCTGATCGTCACGGCCGAAGTCCTGTCACCCTTGCTCGATCTCGACGACTTCGACACGGCCATCCTGTTCGGCGACGCCACCTCCGCGTCGATCCTGTACGGCGAGGCCCACTTCGACAAATCGCAGGCCCGCCTGCTGCGCCCCGAACTGTCGGCCAAGGGAGAGGATGGCAGCAGCCTGTCCGTGCCGTTCCGACATGGCGGCTTCATCCACATGAAGGGGGGCAAAGTCTTCACGGAAGCCGTGCGACGCATGGTCGCCAGCCTCAATCGCGTGTGTGAGCGCGAGCATCTGACCGTCAAGGATCTCGACCTGGTCGTGCCCCACCAGGCCAACCAACGGATCATCGATGCTATCGCGCACCGCATCGGCATCAACGTCTACAGCAACATCCGGCATCACGGGAATACTTCCTCATCAAGCATCCCCCTGTGCCTGGCCGACGTGCTGCCAACGGTCGCCGCCGGCGACCGCCTGGGCCTGTGCGCCTTCGGCGGCGGCTTCACCTTCGGCGCCAGCATCCTGGAAGCCAACTAGACTCACCCCCCCACGGCTCCTTCATGCGGTCCCGCTCTCGCGCGGCGGGCCGCCCCGTCTGCCCGCCGTCAGCCCCCCCCTTGAACGCCATGTCCGCATACCACCCTGCGTTCCGCACCGGCGGTCCACAGCTCGAATCGTCCGAAGCAGTGGCCGCGAGGCAGCGGCCGGGGGGCGCTACGCGTTGACAAACCAGGAAGTGTACGCAATATTTGATGAGCCCCAATTCGGGTGGTGTGCCTGTGTCAATGGCTCGGCTCAGCCACGTCGACCGAAATGAGCTGCAGCGCGTGTGTGTGCCTTGTCTGCCAGAACAAGACAAGCGAAGAAAAGACACGACAAGAAAAGACCCTCCGTGCGTTGCTTTGCAGGCGCGACGACGCGCTGTTTTCTCAGGACTTCTGTTCCTGTGGATGTTTTGGTTGTTTTATTGGTTGTTTCAGATGTTGCGAGAACCAACGATGATCACGAGGACTGCGACGACTGCGAAGCGAAGCGCGGCTCGACATCACGGGTCAGTCTTGATGCTGGTGGCCTGCCTGGCGACGTGGCTGGGAGGGGGTCTGGCTGCGGCACGGGCTGACATCAAGCCGGTCGGGAGCATGCTGCGGTATCCGGACGTGAGTCAGACGCACATCGTGTTCTCGTATGCCAACAACCTGTGGTTGGTGCCGCGGGCGGGGGGCGCAGCGGTTCCGCTGACCAGTCCCGAGGGGTTCGAGGCGACGCCCCGGTTCAGTCCTGACGGCCAGACGTTGGCGTTTTCGGGCAGCTACGATGGGGCGCGCGATCTCTACACGATCCCGGTCACGGGTGGTGTGCCCCGGCGGATGACGTATCATCCGGCGGTTGAACTGCTGTGCGATTGGACGCCGGACGGCGCGTTGCTGTACACGACCAACGGCTTCGCCGGGCTGGCGCGACTGCAGCAGATGTTCTGGGTGTCGGACGCCAACCCGCTGCCGACGCAGTTGCCTGTCACCTATGGTGACAACGGGGCCATCAGTCCGGATGGCGTGTGGCTGGCGTTCACGCCCTACAGCCGCGACATGCGGACCTGGAAGCGGTATCGCGGCGGCATGGCCTCTGACATCTGGCTGTTTCATCTGCAGCACAAGACCGCGCAACGGATTACTGAGTGGGAAGGTACGGACACCATTCCCATGTGGCACGGCCAGACGGTGTACTATCTGTGCGATGCGGGTTCCGAGCACCGCTTGAACATCTGGGCCTATGACACGGCGACCGGTGCCCGGCGGCAGGTCACCAACTTCAGCCAGTACGACGTGAAGTGGCCGTCGATCGGACCGGGTGATCACGGGCAAGGCGAGATCGTCTTTCAGCATGCGGCCGATCTGTATCTGCTCGACCTGGAAACCAGCCAGTCGCGGGTGGTGGAGGTCACGATCCCGGGCGACCGCCCGCAGATCATGCCCCAGACGATCAACGCCGCGGACTTCATCGCCGGTGGGGATCTCTCACCGACCGGCTCGCGTGTGGTCCTGGAGGCGCGGGGCGACATCTGGTCGCTGCCCGCCAAGAATGGTTCCCCGCGCAACATGACGCGCAGCAGCGGCGTGGCCGAGCGCGACCCCAGCTGGAGCCCAGACGGGCGTTGGATTGCCTATCTGGCCGACCTCACCGGCGAATACGAGCTGTACATCAAGCAGTCGGACGGCAAGGGTGAGACGCGCCGCGTGACCAACGACGGGCAGGTCTTCCGCTACGCACCCACCTGGTCCCCCGACTCGAAGCATATCGCGTTCAGCGACAAGACCGGCACGCTGTTCCTGCATACCATCGAAGGCGGCAAGACGGTCGTCGTCGATCAGGATCCGTGGGCCGAACGACTCACGCCCAACTGGTCGCACGATGCGACCTGGATCGCATACGCCAAGCGGGCGGATGACAAGGCAGGCATCGCCTCCATCTGGCTGTACGAACTCAAGACCGGCAACAAACATCAGATCACCGACGGTCGCTTCAGCACCTCCTTCCCCACGTTCGACCGCAAAGGGGAATTCCTGTTCTTCGCCAGCAACCGCCAGTTCGGTCCGCCGCTGTACGAAGACATCGGCACCACCTTCATCTACGGCAATACCGATGTGCTGGTCGCCATGCCGCTGCGCGCCGACGTGAAGAACCCGCTCGCGCCCAAGAGCGACGAAGCGCCGATGGCCGACAAGCCGGAAGAGAAGCAGCCGGAAAAGAAAGAAGAGCCCAAACCCGAAGAGCCGCCCAAGGAGCAGCCCAAGCCCGAGGAACCTCCGAAGGAAGAGCCCAAACCCGAAGAGCAGCCCAAGGAGCAACCCAAGCCCGAGGAGCCTCCGAAGGAAGAGCCCAAACCCGAAGAGCCGCCCAAGGAGCAACCCAAGCCCGAGGAGCCTCCGAAGGAAGAGCCCAAACCCGAAGAGCCGCCCAAGGAGCAACCCAAGCCCGAAGAGCCTCCGAAGGAAGAGCCCAAGAAGGAGGAGCCGAAACCGGAAGAGCCCAAGTCGCTGCAGATCGACCTGGATGGGATGATGTTGCGGGCCTTTGCGCTGCCGGTCAAGCCGGGTTCCTTTTCCCAGTTGTGTGTCAACGCTGGTGGCCAGCTGATCTATGCACGTCGCGGTGTCCGCGGCACGGAGGACCCGCCGACCATCATGTTGTTCGATCTGGCGGACGAGTCGAAGAGCGAGAAGCCGGTGTTCGGTGGTGCGAACAGTTTCACGATTTCCGCCGACGGCAAGAAACTGCTGGTCGCGCAGGGAAAGCAATTGTTGCTCCTGGACGCTGCGGCCGGCGCAAAGCCTGCGCCGGTCTCGACCAGTGGCATGAACGTTGAGATTGACCCGCGGCAGGAATGGAAGCAGGTGTTCACGGATGCGTGGCGGATCGAGCGCGACTTCTTCTACGACCCGCAGATGCACGGCGTGAACTGGTCAGCCATTCGCAGCCAGTATGAGTCGATGCTGGAGGACTGCGCCTCGCGGGAAGACGTCGGTTACGTGATCTCCGAGATGATCTCCGAGATGAACGTGGGGCATGCGTACTATCGTCCCGGCGAATCGGGGCGGGACCAGCGTCCGAGTGCCGGGCTGCTCGGGTGCGAGTTCGTCCGCGATCAGGACGCCTACAAGATCGCTCGGTTCTACGAAGGCGCGAGCTGGGACCTCGATGCGCGCAACCCGCTGCGCCAGGCCGGGGTCAAGGAGGGGGAGTACCTGCTGGCGGTCAACCGTGTGTCGCTGGCGATGGACCGCGATCCGTGGGCTGCCCTGCAGGGACTGTCCGGCCAGACGGTGGTGCTGACGGTCAGCAGCCAGCCGAAGAGCGGTCCGGACGAACGGGATGTGGTGATCACACTGCTGGGCAGTGACATGGAGTTGCGATATCGGCAGTGGATCGAACGCAATCGGAAGTACATCGAGGAGCGGACGGATGGGCGCGTCGGCTATATCTACGTGCCGGACACCGGCACGAACGGCCAGAACGATCTGTTCCGCCAGTTCTATGGCCAGATCAACAAGGAGGCGCTGATCATCGACGATCGCTGGAACGGTGGCGGCCAGATTCCGACGCGGTTCATCGAGTTGCTCAACCGGCCGGTGACGAACTACTGGGCTCGCCGCGACGGCCGGGACATGACCTGGCCTCCCGATGCGCATCACGGTCCCAAGTGCATGTTGATCAACGGCCTGGCCGGTTCTGGCGGCGATATGTTCCCGGCTCTGTTCCGGCAGGCCAACCTGGGCAAGCTGATCGGCCGGCGCACGTGGGGCGGGCTGGTTGGCATTTCGGGCAATCCCGGGCTGATCGACGGCACCACCGTGACCGCCCCCACGTTTGCCTACTACGAGCAGGACGGCACGTGGGGGATCGAGGGGCACGGGGTGGACCCGGACATCGACGTCATGGACGATCCGGGGAAGCTGGCCCAGGGGGAGGAGCCGCAGCTGGACGCCGCCATCAATCACTTGCTGGGCGAACTGAAGGAGCGTCCGTACACGCCGCCCGCACGCCCCGCCTACCCGGATCGCAGCGGATTCGGCATCCAGCCGGATGACCGATAGCCGACTATGGACAATGCGGCGGCGCCAGTACGATGTACGCGACCCCAGGGCGTATGGCGCCGCCACCCGGCCTGTCGCAGGTGGCCATTCGATTCCAGCAAGCCATTCGATTCCAGCAACAAGGTGCAGTCCGATGCTCGAGAAGCTGCAGATGGCCCCTCCCGATCCGATTCTCGGATTGACGGAGGCGTTCCGGCACGATCCCCGTCCGCACAAGATCAACCTGTCTGTCGGCGTGTATCAGGACGCCCGGGGTGACACGCCGGTGCTGGGAGTGGTCAAGGAGGCGGAGCAGCGGCTGCTGGCCGCGGAGACGAACAAGAGCTATCTGAGCATCAACGGGCTGCCGGAATACGGGCGTCACGTGCGGGAGCTGCTGTTCGGGGCCGACCACGAGATCCTCGACCAGCGGCGGGGCGTGACGGCGCAGACCCCTGGCGGCACCGGCGCGTTGCGGGTGGCGGCCGACTTCATCCGCCAGAAGCTGCAGTGCCAGCGGATGTGGGTCAGCCGTCCGACGTGGGTCAATCACACGAGCATCTTCGAGGCGGCCGGGCTGCGCGTCGACACGTATCCGTATCTCGACGCGGCCGGCACGGGGCTGGATTTCGATGCCCTGCTCGCCGCGCTGCAGGCCATTCCTGCCGGCGATGCGGTCTGCTTCCACGCATCCTGCCACAATCCGACCGGCATCGATCCCACGCTCGAACAATGGCGTCAGATCGCCCAGGTGCTCCGGGACCGCCAGATTCTGCCGCTGGTGGATTTCGCCTACCAGGGATTTGCTGACGGGGTCGCCGAGGACCGGGCCGGGCTGTTGCAGCTGGCGGACATCTGCCCGGAGCTGTTGATCTGCAGCTCCTTCTCCAAGAACTTCGGACTCTACGGCGAACGTGTCGGCGCCCTCACGCTCGTGGCGCGCGCTGAAGAAGCGGCGCAGATTGGACTGAGCCACCACAAGGTCTGCATCCGCACGAACTACAGCAACCCGCCCAAGCACGGCGGGGCGATCGTTGAGACGATCCTCAGCGACCCCGAGTTGCACGCCCGGTGGCTGGTCGACGTCCAGGCGATGCGCGATCGCATCGCCGGCATGCGGCAGTTGTTCGTGGACACCCTGCGGAACCACGGCGTGACCCGGGACTTTTCGTTCATCACGCGCCAGCACGGGATGTTTTCGTTTTGCGGTATCACGCCGGAGCAGGTCGACACGCTCCGCACCGACTACGGCATCTACATCGTGCGCAGTGGCCGGATCAATGTGGCCGGCATGACGCCGGCGAACATGGATCGCCTGTGCGAGGCCATCCGGGCGGTGCTGTGACACGGCCCGCTGCGCACCGGCGGAGCGGTCAGTCGCAGAACGCGGGCCCGAGGCGGTCAATGCCCTCCCGGAGCTGCAGCGTGCCGCGAATGGCGTGGATGATCCCGTCCCGCTGCTGCTGACCCTCCGCCGACAGGGCGCGGTGCCTGCGCTGGTGCAGCCAGCGGCGCAGCACCGGGTACCCGCCGATGCGGAACCGCCACACCGCCTGCTTTACTTGCGCGGGCTCCGCCGGCGGCAGCGTGCCCGCTCCGATCCCGCAGTGGAGCTCTACCAGTTCCTGTCCGGCACGCGCCAGCGCGCGGAAGGTGTCCAGATCGG
>DAISIS010000342.1:0-6279 GCA_036821925.1 Pirellulaceae bacterium | reverse complement strand
GCCCTGGGGGCGGAGGGCATCAACATCCAGATGATTACGACCAGCGAAATCAAGATTTCCGCCCTGGTCGACCGGGACTCCGCCTTGCCCGCGCTGCGCGCCGTCCACCAGGTGTACCAATTGGAACAGGAGCCGGCCGAGCGCCCCGCGGATCAGTTGCCCGCTCAGTTGCCCGCCGCGCGCGCCACCCGCAATAACAACGGGCCCGATCTCGGCAGTCTCGTCGAGCGGCTCCAGGGCATCGACATGGAAGAGCTCTTCATCAGCGACCTCGCGCTCGACCAGAGCCAGGCGCTCGTGACGATCGTCGGCATCCCGAATCAACCGGGTGTCGCTGCCCAGGTCTTTCAGAGCATTGCCGATGCGGGGATCTTCGTCGACATGATCGTCCAGAGCCACAAGGGCTACCTGGGTCGGATCAGTCTGAGCTTCACGGTGCCCGCCGACCAACTGCCGCTGGCGCTGGACGTCACCCAGCAGCTGGCCACCCACTTCAACTGCCACGCGGTCACGCATCGACCCCACGTGGCCAAACTCTCCGTGTCCGGCATCGGTCTGCGCAGCCATACGGGGGTCGCGATCCGCATGTTTCGCGCGCTGGCCGACGCGCAGATCAACGTGGACATGATCAGCACCAGCGAAGTACGGGTCAACGTGGTGGTCGACGGCCCGCATGGCCAGCAGGGTCTGCAGCAGCTTCAGACGGCGTTCGCCGACGTCCTGCACTGAGCGCGGCCGTTGCGCAGCCGCTTCCGCGCCGGCGTTTCGCGCCCTGCGTCCGCTCGCCCGCCAGCGGGGGCGGGAACCGAGCCGCGCACGTCGTGCGGGCCATCGCGGACCCTCTTCCCTGGCGGCGGCACTGGTCAGCTAGCACGCGTGGAAAACTGGTGTTGGCGCACTGGGCAAAAGGCTGCACAATCCCAGCCCGATTGTGAACCGAGTTCTTTTCTGCCTGATGTGGCGGGTGCCATGAGCCAGTTGAGCGCGTTAGTCCGGGCGTGGACAGCCCGTCGCGGTGCAGCCGAACCAGACGGCGGCGACACGTTCGTCCTGGAACCGTTGGCGCCGCCACCGGAGCGGCGGCACGTCGACTGGAGCCCTCTGAAGAATGGGGCGGCGGTCGAGTACCCGGAACTGGCTGCCGGCTCCGCCGCGGCCGCGACGGGGGACGCGCCGCCCGTGTTCATCACCGCGCGGTTCCGCAGCGGTTCGACGCTGCTGTGGAATCTGTTCCGCCACATGCCGGGAATCACGGCGTACTACGAGCCGCTCCATCCGACGCTGCAGCTGCCGCCGGCGGCGCGCGTGCCGGTCCAGGACCCGACGCACTACGGCGTGGACAACTACTGGAGCGAATACGAGCGGATTGAAGGGCTGGAGAGCTGGTACACCGAACCCTGGCATGCGCAGAATCTGTACCTGGACGCGCTGGACTGGAAGCCCGCCCTGATGGCGTACCTGCAGGTCCTGATCCGCTCGGCGCCGGCCCGGCCGGTCCTGCAGTTCAACCGCGTGGATTTCCGGCTGGACTGGCTGCGGCACGTGTTTCCTGATGCGCTGCTGGTACACCTGTTCCGCCATCCCCGCGATCAGTGGCTCTCGGCCTTGCGCAGGCCGGACGCATTCGGCCCGGAGGATTCGCTGGAGCAGTTTGTGCATCAGGACCATTTCTTCCTGCTGGAATGGGTCCGCGATCTGTCAACGCGCTTTCCTGTCCTCGACTGGCAGATCGACGAGCATCCTTATCGGATGTTCTACCTGCTGTGGAAGCTGTCCTACATCTGGGGCAAGGCCTACAGCGACCTGTCGGTGGCCTACGAGCAGCTGCTGGCGGCCCCGCGCGCGACGCTGGGCGAACTGTGCGAGTGTGTCGGACTGGACCGGCAGCTGGTTCCGCAGATCGCTGCGCTGGTGCGATCGAGCGGCAACAGCAAGTGGCGCACGTACGCTGACGCCACCTGGTTTGCAGCGCACGAACGCGCTGCGGAAGCGCTGCTGGACACGCTGTTGAGCCGGTCGCTGGCTCCGGCGTGTGGGGCCGCGCCGCTGCGCGCCAGTGCCTGACCGCGCCAGATGCCGCGTGGACCCGGCCGGCCGCTCGAGCGTGCGCAGGTCACGCGGCGCGCGAGACGCTGCGACAGGAGATCCGCCGCGCGGTGCAGGGCGGCGGGCAGGTCAGTCCAGCACTTCGTTCAGGACTTCTTCAGCGACGTAGATCGGCAGCTGCGGGTCGCAGGTGACCGCCACCGCGATGGCGTCGGAGGGGCGCGAGTCGATTTCGATGATCTCGCCGTCTTGCCGCACACGGAGTTTGGCGAAGTAGGTGTGGTCGCGCAGGTCGCTGATGACCACGCTGTCCAGCTCCGCCCCCAGCGCCTCCACGATGTGGACCAGCAGGTCATGGGTCAGTGGCCGCGGGGCGCGATAGGCTTTCACCCGGCGGTCAATGCTGGTGGCCTCGAAGATACCGATCAGAATCGGGAACTGCCGATCTCCGTTGACTTCCTTGAGGTAGATGACCTGCTGTTCGTTGATCTCGCTGATGATAATCCGCGACAACTGCATTTGGACCGGCATTGCGGACCTCACTATGAAAAACATCCACGTCAGCGCGTGCGCCGCCGCGATGAAATGACTGCAATCAGACGAGCACCTACTTCACCATACCGCAACCACGATCGCAGTTCCATCCACTTCCGTGATTTTACTCTGCGCGCAGGCCAGCCCGCTAGTAGCGGCGCGGACGGCGTCATGCGTGTCGGCCCAGTGCCTCCAGGCCGCTCCGCACGGTAGCGAGTTGCTCTCGCAGCTGCTCGAGGCTCTCGCGTTCCCGCTGGACGACGTCGGCCGGGGCTTTGTCGACAAAGCTGCGATTGCTGAGCTTCTTCTCCTTGCCGGCGATCATACCGGAGAGCCGCTCTAGCTGTTTTTCCAGCCGGCTCACTTCGGCCGGCACGTCGATGACGCCCGCGAGATCGACGTACACATCCATGGTGGCCAGGTGCACACCGGCGTGGGTCGGTGGCGGCGTGACCTGCGGGGCGATGTCGGCGGCATGGGCTTCCGCCAGCGCGGCGAAATGCGCGGCGAGCCGCTGCAGGCGGGCAGCCGCCGCCTGGTCGCAGCGCACGGAGAACGACAGCGGCTGCCGCGGCGGAATGTTCTGCCGGCTGCGGATTTCGCGCAGCGCCGAGAGCACCGCGTGGAACTCCGCAAACTGCTCCTCAATCGCCGCGTTGAACCGCTGCGACTCCGGCTGGGGCCAGTCCGCAACGATCAGATGCCGCGCGGCCGGGCGCGGCGGCGTCAGGCCGCGCTCGGGCGCAATCGTGCCCAGCAGTTGCCAGATCTCCTCGGTGATGAACGGGATCAGCGGGTGGAGCAGGCGGAGAATCACGTCCAGCGCGTGGGCCGCCACCCGCTGCGCCACATCGCGCCGCGCCGGATCCGGGAACCGGGTCTTCACCAGCTCGATGTACGAACTGCAGAATTCCACCCAACAGAAATCGTACAGCGTCCGGGCGGCCTCCGCATACTGGTACTGCTCCAGGCAGTCGGTCACCTGCTGCGTAATCGTCGTCAGGCGGCTGAGAATCCAGTGGTCTTCGAACGCCAGCTGGCTGTCCGGTACCGGCGCGGCCGTGTAGTGCTCGAGATTGAGCATCACGAAGCGTGCGGCATTCCACAGCTTGTTGCAGAAGTTGCGTGCGACCTCGAACCGCTCGCTGACCACGGCCCCCCGTTTCAACTGCCGATCGACGTCGGTCCGGGCCCACTGCGTCTGGAACGGCTGCTGGCACTTGGGGCACACGATCCGCGGCATCTCGCGGTTCTTCTTCGTCTGGTCGATCAGCTGTTCGCAGTGCGGACACTCGAACTGGATGGGCATCCGCACGTCCTGTGTTTCGGTGGTCAGGTAGGCCAGTCCGAACCGCAGCGCATCGGGGCCGAACTTGTCAATCACATCGATCGGATCGACGCCGTTGCCCTTCGACTTCGACATGCCCTCCCCGTATCCGTCGAGGATCTTGGGGTGAATGTACACGTCTCGGAAGGGGACCTTACCGAGGTTATTGAGTCCGGCCAGCACCATGCGGGCGACCCACAGCGTAATGATGTCCCGGCTCGTGATCAGCACATTGGTGGGATAGAAGTACTGGAGTTCCGGGGTGATCGCCGGCCAGCCGAGGGTGGAGTGTGGCCAGAGCGCGGAGCTGAACCAGGTGTCCAGCACATCCTCTTCCTGGCGGAACCCATCCTGTTCAAACCGGGCGGCCAGGTCGTCGGCGTCGTCGCGCAGGCAGATGTGCAGGGTCGTGGCCGCCGCGCCGTGGCTGCCGAGGCACCGGTCGTCCTCCGCGGCGCCGCGTTGGAACGCCACGCGCCCGGCCCGCACCTGCGGGTCGCGCTCCAGCCGGCCCGCATAGTCCTCCCGCTCCTCCGCGCTCGCAAACACGCGCGACCAGATCGGAATGCGGTGCCCCCACCACAGCTGGCGACTGACCGGCCAGTCCCGCTTTTCCGCCAGCCAGTCCAGGTAGCCCTTGGCATAGCGGGCGGGCACGATCCGCACGCGGCCGTCCCGCACCGCCTGCATGGCCGACTCCGCAAACTCCTCCATCCTCACGAACCACTGGTCCGCCAGGTACGGCTCGATCGGCGTCTTGCTCCGGTCGGAGTGCGCCAGGTCGATCTCGCGGTCCTCGATGGCGCTGACCAGCCCGGCGCGCTCCAGGTCCGCCACCACATTCCGGCGGGCGACGTTCACGGTCTGGCCGCAGTACGGTCCGGCTTGGGCGTTGAGCGTCCCGTCGGGGTTCAGGATGTTGATCAGGGGCAGTTGGCAGCGGCGGGCGACGTCGTAGTCATTGGCGTCGTGAGCCGGCGTGACCTTGACGCAGCCGCTACCGAGTTCCGGTTTGGCCCAGGGATCGGCCACCAGGGGAATCTCGCGTTCCAGCAGCGGCAGCAGGAGTCGGCGACCGGCCAGGGCCATGTCGCGCAGCTGTTCGAGTTGCGGGAGCATCTCGCGGCGGCGGCGCTGGATCTCGGCCAGCTGGCCGGCCAGCGCGGGTTTCTCCTTGGCCGGGGCGGCCGCCAGCCGCTGTTGCAGCTCACCTTCCGCCTGGGCCAGCGCGGCGGCCGGGTCGGGATGCACGGCCACGGCCGTATCGCCCAGCATCGTCTCCGGGCGCGTCGTAGCGATCGTCACGTGGGTCGGCTCCCCCGGCTGCGGATCGACGACCGGGTAGCGGAAATGCCAGAAGTGCCCCTGGACCACTTCGTGAAACACCTCGTCGTCGCTGACCGTCGTCTGCAGGAACGTGTCCCAGTTGACCAGCCGCTTGCCGCGGAAGATGCGCTGCTGACCGAACATATCGAAAAACGTGCGGCGCACGGCGCGGGCGCAGGTGTCGTCGAGCGTGAATCGTGTGCGTTGCCAGTCGCAGCTGCACCCCATCGACTTGAGCTGCTGGATGATCCGCGTTTGGTACGCGTCCTTCCAGGCCCAGATGCGTTCGACCAGCGCCGCGCGTCCCAGATCGTGACGCGTCTTGCCCTCCTCTTCCTTCAGCCGCTTCTCGACGACCGCCTGGGTGGCAATGCCGGCATGGTCCGTGCCGGGCATCCACAACGCGTTGAAGCCCTGCATCCGCTTGAGCCGGATCAGGACGTCCTGCAGGGTGTTGTTCAGCGCGTGCCCCAGGTGCAGCGCCCCGGTGACGTTCGGCGGCGGGATCACGATGCAGTAGGGCTGGCGGTCCGGGTCGGGTGCGGCGTGGAAGTAGCCGGCCTGTTCCCACTGCGCGTAGATCCGCGGCTGGGCCGACACATGATCGAACCGATTGGGAAACGACTCGGCCGAGAAGGCTCCTGACATGGTCGCGTGGGTCCTTATAGTCCGGCTCTCACCCGTGTGTGGCACGGGGCGACGGGCTGCCGGCAGCTTCCGCGTCAGCCGTCTGCGGCGGGTCGTCCGCGGCGTCGAGGCGCTGCGGGGCAGCCGCGTTCAGCTCGTCACGATGCAGTTTGTACTCGACGGCGTCCACCAACGCCATCCAGCTGGCCTCGATAATGTTCTCGCTCACGCCGACGGTGCCCCACAACTGCTGGGAATCGGAACTCTCGATCACCACCCGGATCCGGGCGGCGGTGCCCGCCTCGGAGTTCACGACGCGGACGCGGTAGTCCACCAGGCGCATGTCGTTCAGGTTGGGGTACGAGCCGTTGAGCGCCTTGCGGATGGCGGCGTCCAGGGCGTTGATGGGGCCGTCGCCT
>DAISIS010000341.1:0-6284 GCA_036821925.1 Pirellulaceae bacterium | reverse complement strand
TCATGAACACCTGGGCGTCGCCGGTCCAGCCGGCCCGCTCATCCCGCTGCGGGCAATCGGTCGGGACGTCCAGGAAGTTGCCCTTCTGTCCCCAGACGGTGTTCTCGACCAACTTGTTGACCAGCGGTTCGGAGCACTGGAAGGTGCCGGTGCGCGCGAGGTCCGACGACACGACGATCCCCGTGACATCGGCCGGCTCGAGCGGGTAGTCCAATCCAGTCACTTCCACGTACCGGAACCCGTGAAACGTGAACGCTGGCTCGTACGTGCGCGGCGTCTCACCGGCCAGGTAGTACGTGTCCGTAGCCTTGGCCGCGCGCAGATTAGTGGTGTACAGGGTGCCGTCCGGATTGAGCATCTCGGCATGCCGCACCACCACTTTCTGGCCGGGCTTGCCGTGCGCCTTCACGCGGGCCCACCCCACCATGTTCTGGCCCAGATCGACGACGTAGACGCCCGGCTGCGGCTGGGTGACCGCGAGCCCCGGCAACTCCTCCAGACGCCGGATCGGCGTGCCGGGGTGCGCCTGGAGCTGAGCATCCACATCGGAGTCCACGAGGGCGGCCTGCCAGCCGCTCTCTTGGGCGCCCGCCTGGCTCCAGCCGGCCAGTTCACGCCGGGCGTCGTAGACGCATCCCATCATCAGGTCGGACTGGCGGATCGGACCGTCGGTGGCCTTCCACGTGCCATCGGTGCCGATCACCGTGTGCGTGCCATCCTGGAAATCCAACCGCAGGTGGGCGATGAAACGGGTCTGCTCGCCGTAATAGTGGCGGCGTCCCGTGAACGCGAGGTACCCGGCGTACCAGCCATCACCCAACACGGCGCCCAACGCGTTCTTGCCCGGCACCAGTTGCTGCGTCACGTCGTACCCGAAATAGTGCACGCGTTTGTGATAATCGGACCAGCCCGGTGACAGCACGTCGGTGCCAATCGGCTGGCCGTTGAGCTGCAGTTCGTAGACGCCGAGGGCGGACGCGAAGAGCGTCGCACGCTCGAGCGGCTTGTCGATCGCAAACTCCTTCCGCAGAAACGAAGCGGGCCGTATCCGCACAATCTGCACTTGCAGCTCGCCCCACGGCGCGTCGCCGTGTCGCGCCACAACGCTCGATTCGATCCACTGCGCGGCATCGTAGTCTGCCACCGTCCACTGCTCCCCCGCCTCACGTGTGCTGAGCCAACTGGTGTCGATCGGAATGACCAGCGGTTCGCCGGAATCAAACAGCACAACCACCTTGCCCAGCACACCGGCAGGGTTCGGCGCCTCGCCGCCATTGGTCACCTGGATGCCGACGACGTTGGTGCCGGCGGTGAGCTGGCCGGTGATGTCGAGCCCCCCCGGCGTCTTCCAGTTGCTGCCAGCGCCCGCTGCGTGCCCGTTGACAAACAGCGCAAAGGAGTCATCCGCTGCAATGATCGCTGTCGCCTGTGACACAGTGCGGTCAGCTGGCAACTGGATCACCTTGCGGAAGAAAGCGGGACCCGTCGGCTGATTGCCACTCTGGGCGCCGCCGATCCAGATCCACGAGTGCCCGGCGAGTGATGTCTGCTGCTGCAGGACGCGGGTCTGAGCATCATCGGACGCCGCGTCGTCCTGGCCGATCCACTGGGCCTGCCAATCTCCCCGCTGCAGCAGTCCCATGGTCCAGCGCCCCGGAGCGCTCCAGGCGGAGGGCTGGTTGTCCTGGTCCCACACACGCACCTTCCAGAAACAATGCTGTGCGGAAGCCAGGTTCTGCCCGCCGTATGCGATGTGCACGGACTGGTCCGACTTCGTGCGGCCGCTGTCCCACAGATCGCCGTCGTCCGCCTGCAACTTCTCCGGCGAACTGGCCACCACGACCTGCCAAGCCGTCTGCTTGAGACCGCGCAGCGCCGGGTCGACTGCCGCCAGCTGCCAGCTCAGCCGCGGTTGCACCACGTCGATGCCGACCGGGTCTGTCTTGTACTCGCACCGCAGGCGTTCGACCTTGATGGTGGCAGCCGCTGCGAGCGGCGTGCCCAGGGGCAGAACCAACAGGAATGCCGCAGCGGTGCGGAGCGTCGATGTGAGCATGGCAATGTCTCGCGTCAAGTGTCGATGGAAGGCAGCCTGCGCCGGCCTGCCGTCCCCTCCGTCGCCGGATCATGGCAGGTGCGCACCAAACCTCCATATCGTAGCGGAATCCGAGCCATGTCACCACTCGCCTCCCGACGCACCCGCACAGGATGCACGCGCGCGATGGTCCACACATGCCTGCCGGCTGGTACAATCGACTCCAGCGTGGCCCGGCAACCGGCAGCCCAATCGCGGTTCGATCTGGTCCGTCGTCACGGCCGATCGCGACCGCGGGGCGATGACGCGCCAGTTGCAGACTGGCCACTCTGGGAGGCAAGCATGGCTATCGGTTTGTATGCGTTGGCGTTGGGGGTGTGTCTCGCGGGCGGGGAGCCGATCCAGATCATGAGCGTGGGCTCGCTGGACGGCAAAACGGATGAATTTGCACTCGCGCCGGACGGGTGGGGGCAGTGGGCGGATGTCTTCGGGTCCGGTAGGAACGTACTGTTCCGCGCAGGCACGGACGACCCCGCGCACGCGTTCCCCTACATCCATCCCGGTCCAGTCGACGCGTGGGCGGGCCACACGAGTCACACGGTTGACGTCGAGTTCCAGCTGGCGGAGGCACCGGCTGGCCAGTGCCTGCTGCTGATCGGCCTGTGCCGCTTGCACTATGCTTACCCGCCACGCTTCACGGTGCGTCTGAATGAGGGCGAGCCGCGGGCGTTTGCGACCGCCCGCGATGGCACACTTCAGAAGATGTACTGTATCGTACCCCAGGAGGTGTTGCGCGCAGGTGCGAACACGCTCCGGATCGAGAATGCCGAAGGCTCCTGGTTCCAATACGACGGCGTGGCGCTCTTCGCCTACCCAGATGGCAAGATCCCCGAGAAGATCGACGCGCTGACGGTGGAGGATACCATTTTCTTCAAGGAGGAGCAGGGCACGCTACGGCAGGTGCTGCATGTGATCGTCGATGGGCTCTGGGACGGCGCAGGCACGTTGGAGGTGAGCGGGGCGGGGCACCGTTTCCGCGTTGATGCGCGCAGTGCGGCGTACAAAGCCGGTGTGCTCGAAGTGTGCATTCCGCCAGTGACCGAGCAGACGGAGTTCACTGTGGAGCTGGTCACGGCCCAGGGTGCGCAGGCCGCCGCCAGCTGTGTCGCGCGGCCGCATCGGAAGTGGGAAGTCTTCGCCGCCATGAAGACCCACTATGACCTGGGCTACACCGAGCCGATCGATGCGATGCTCCAACGGTCCGCCGGCCCGATGCTCGATCTCGTCGAGGAGTACTGCGATCGTGGCCGGGAGCATGCACCGGGACACCGCTTCATCTGGACATATCCCACCTGGATGGTCGACGAAATCCTGCGGCACCTGGACGCGGCGGGCAGGGCACGATTCGAAGGATACATTGCGCGCGGCGAGATTGCGTGGCACGCGTTGCCATTCACATTGCACAGCTATTTCTGCGGTCTGGAGGATATCGTCCGGTCGGTCTACGGAGCAAAGGAGCTGGACCGGCGATACGGCACGTCCACGGCGTGGGCGAAACAGACCGACGTCCCTGGCCACACCCGCGTCCTGCCGCAGATTCTCGCGCGCAGCGGCGTACGGCTGCTCCAGATCGGCGCGAACAACGGCGTGCGCGGCGTGCAGACGCCGCTGCTGTTCTGGTGGGAGTCGCCCGACGGCAGCCGCGTGCTCACGCAGCTCACCGACGGCTATGGCTGGGGCTGGGATCCGCAGCGTTTGGCCGCGTTGGAGAGCGATCCGGCGTATCCGTACGACGCCTTCCTGGCCCTCTACGTGACGGGGGACAATGTCGGCCCGGCGAACCTCCTGACAGTGGCGACGGAGGCCGCCGAGCTGGGCAAACGCTACGCCTACCCCCGAATCCATATCGGCCGGGTCGAGGCGTTTGCCGACTGGATCGAAACCCGCGAAGCGGATCAGGTGCCGGTGATCAAGTCCGAACTGAACGACTGGTGGATCCATGGCGTTGCCAGCCAGGCCAACACGACGGCTACCGCGCGTCTGGCGCGTGAGCAGCTTACCTGGAGCGAACGGCTGCATGCCATGGCGCAGCTCCACCGCGTGCTCGCGCCGGATGCCTATCCGGCCACGCAGCTGCGCGACGGGTATCTCCGGTCGCTGCTGTTCAGCGAGCACACCTGGGGCATTGCCGGGTTCAAGCCGCAGGCCAGGCCGGCCGCTGAAGATGACCTGGCGCAGAATCCGGACTATGACGCGATGAAACTCTCGTGGCGTCTGAAAGGGGACTTTGCCAGACGGGCCGCGCAGATCGGCGCGGAGACGCTGGACGCGGCCGTCGCGCCGCTGGCACACGCGGCGGCGCCATCGACCGGCGGACTGGTCGTGTTCAACCTCGCCGGCTGGACGCGGACGGATGCCGTGCGGGTTCCGGCCGCCCAGTTCGCCGACGTCGCCGCATTCGAACCTCTCGAAGGCGGCCCGCCGGCGCCGGTGCAGCGGCTGGGGGACACGCTGGTCTTCATCGCTCACGACATGCCCGCGCTGGGCTATCGTACCTATCGCGCCGTTTCCGGCGCACCCGCACCGGCGACCGAAGTCCGTACCCATACGATCGAGACGCCCGGCTATCGAGCACAGCTGCGCGACGACGGCGAGGTGGTGTCGATTGTGCATGTGCCAAGCGGCCTGGAGCTTCTCGATCAGGCGTCGCCCGGACTGTTCAATCAGTACGTGTACGACAGCTTTCCCACCAGCCAGGGCGTCCACTGGCACGAGAGCGGGTACAACGGCCCGGGCACCGGACGCGTGCTGCCGACCAGCGTAACCTCTCGCGTGCACGCTGGTCCGCTGGCCACCCGCGTGGTCATCGAGAGCACGCTCCAGATGCCCGACTTCCCCGTGCAGATTGGCGAGGTTGAGAAGATCCTCCGGACGGTTACTTTCTGGAAGTCGCTCGACCGCGTCGACTGCGAGGTCCAGCTGATCGGAAAGCGGGAGACGGCCGTGGTGGAGGCCGGGCACGTGGCCTTCCCGTTCGAGTTCGCGGCGCCACGTTTCGCGCTCGAACAGCTCGGCTCGGTCACCGACCCGGCCACGGACGTGCAGGAACTGGGCAACCGCGATACCTTTGCGATTCAGCATTGGGCACACGTCGGCAACGACAGCGGCGGTGTCACGTGGGCCACGGTCCAGGCACCGCTCGTGTCGGTTGGCGACATCCGCATCTTCCAGTGGGACCCGTCCTACGTGCCTGCGCGGGCACACATCTACTCGAGCGTCCTGAACAACGGCTGGTCGACGAACTTCCAGGAGTTCCAGGGGGGCGACTTCACCTTCAACTATGCATTCCGCGCGCACGGTCCGGACGCGGGCCCGGACGCGCGCTTCGGCTGGGAACTGGCGACGCCGCTGCTGGCGATTCCGGTCCCGCAGGGGCAGGGGACGCTGCCGGCGAGCGCGTCGCTGGCGGCCGTGGAACCGGCGAATGTCGTACTGGTCAACCTGAAACGCGCCGAAGACGGGGACGGCTGGATCGTGCGTCTCTACGAGACCGCCGGCCGCCGCGCTGCAACGCGTGTGACCTGGGGGCTGCACACGCCGCAGTGCGCTGTTGTGACCCGGCTGACGGAGGATCCGTTGCCGGACGGCAGCGGCGCACTGCAGGTGACCGGCACGTCGATCGAGTCGACCCTCGGGCCGTATGAGATCCAGACCATGCGCGTGAAGTTCTGAGCCGTTCCCGAATAGGGCGTTAGCTGGCGTCTGTCACGGTCGCTGTGCGATCGTCGTAGACTTCGCCCCCTTGGCGGATCGCGTCGCGATTGCGCAACTCGATGTCGCGTCGCTGCGCGTACTTGATCTCCCGGCGCTGGCCTGGCGGCTCTGCTTGCGGCTTAGTTCCCGGTTCTTTGTGGACAGCAGCAGTGGGCGCGTGGCACGGCCTACTTGTTGGCCGTGGGACGTGGCAAGCGTCCCGTCTGTTTCGTGTGGCTTTCTTTGTGAGCCGTGCTGACTGCCGAGCAGCGTCGATCGCGAGATCCGTTTCCGAGCGTGTGACCACGGGTCGCGCCTGTTGCGCTCACCGGTCCGCACTTTCGGCACGGCTAACAAGTAAGCCACACGGCCAGCATGCTCTCCGCCGCTCATTCACGGCCCTTCCCGGTGCTGGCCTGGTGGCTCTGCTTGCGGGCTTCCACCCTTTACTTCTGTCTCCCCTCTCCCCCAAACTCGTTTGGGGGAGAGGGGCCGG